>NZ_JBHUSC010000040.1:36730-64924 GCF_042673805.1 Streptomyces sp. NPDC057010
CCGCCGGGTCGCGGGGCGCGCCGGGGGACACTCCCCCCCGCCGCGGGGTTGGCGGGGCGGGGGTACGGGGGCGGAGCCCCCGTGGGGTCAGTGGGACTCGACGCGTTTCTTCAGGCCCGCCAGGGCGCGGTCGATGATGACCTTCTCGGCCTTCCGCTTGATCATGCCGAGCATCGGAATCTTGACGTCCACGGTCAGCGAGTAAGTGACCTCGGTCCGCTTGCCGCCGTCCACCGGCGCCAGCCGGTAGGAGCCGTCCAGCTGTCGCAGCATCTGCGACTTGTCCAGGGTCCAGCTGACCTCGTCCGCACCCTTCCAGGTGTACGCGAGGGTGTGGTCGTCCTTGATCGCGCCCGCGTCGAGCAGCAGCCGGACCTTCGAGGCGCGGCCCTCGGCGTCGGTGGCCAGCACCTCGGCCTCCTTCACCTCGCCGGTCCACTCCGGGTAGCGGGCGAAGTCGGCGATCACGGCCATCACGTCCGCCGGCGAAGCCTCGATGGTGATGCTTGAGCTGGTGTGTTCCGCCATCGCGGTCGATCCTCCGGGGTGTATTCGAGGAAATGTGCGGCCTCCGGCCGCCGCTCGAAGGCTACCGTGCGTGCGGAGCTCACCACTCCAGGGCCCAGGGCCTTCCCGTGGCCGCGAAGTGCCCGACGTTCACGCACTCCGTGCTCCCGATCCGCATCCGCCGCGCCAGCGGCTGGTGCACGTGCCCGAAGAGGGCGTACCGGGGGCGGGTCCGCCGGATCGCGGCGAGCAGGGCCTCGCTGCCCCGCTCGAAGCGCCGGGCCACCGTGTCGTAGCAGAGCTCCGGGACCTCCGGCGGGATGTGCGAGCACAGCACGTCGACCTCGCCCAGGGCCTCCACCTTGGCGGCGTACTCCTCCAGGGAGACCTCGTAGGGGGTCCGCATCGGCGAGGGCAGTCCGCCGCCCACGAAGCCGAAGACCCGGCCGCCGATCTCCACCCGCTGCCCGTCGAGGACGGTGAGGCCTGGCCGGTCGGCGTACTCCGGCCAGAGGGCCGGGATGTCGACGTTGCCGTAGGTGGCGTACGTGGGGGTGGGGAAGGCGGCGAACATCTCGGCGTACTGGCGGCGCACCGCGCCCTCGATCATCCGTTCGCGGTCCAGCCCGGCCCACAGCCGCCGGCCGAGGGCGTGGGCCTCCTCGAAGCGGCGCGCGGTGCGCAGCTCCACGATCCGGTCGGCGTTCTCGACGCCGAAGAGGTCGGGGAAGATCCCGCGCGAGTGGTCGGCGTAGTCGAGGAAGAGGACCAGGTCGCCGAGGCAGATCAGCGCGTCGGCGCCGTCCCCTGCCCTGGCGAGGGCCTCTGTGTTGCCGTGTACGTCGCTCACGACGTGAACCCGCGTGCTGCCAGCCATGCGGTCACCCTAGGGGCGCCTGGCGACCGACGGGTAGGGCGGGCGGCGAAAGGGGCCGGACCTGCGGTTACTTCCGAGTCCTGAACGGGGTCGACTAGTGTCGGCCCGGTATTGCTGCGTCATGTGACGCAGGGAACATCTGGCCGGTTCCCTCTATCGGAACCCACTACCGGTGGGTAACGTCCGGTCGGTCCACACGGTGGCGATGGCGCCCAGAGGAGCAGCAGTCTTGCGCGAGTTCAGCCTTCCGGCCCTGTACGAGGTCCCGTCGGACGGGAACCTGACGGATCTCATCCGCCGCAATGCCGCGCAGCATCCAGACACCGCCGTCATGAGCCGCAAGGTCGACGGCCGGTGGCAGGACGTGACCGCGACCGAGTTCCTCGCCGAGGTGCGGGCCGCGGCGAAGGGTCTGATCGCCGCCGGCATCCGTCCGGGCGACCGGGTCGCCCTCATCTCCCGCACCCGCTACGAGTGGGTCCTGATCGACTTCGCGATCTGGAGCGCGGGCGGCGTCACCGTCCCCGTGTACGAGACCAGCTCCCCCGAGCAGATCCAGTGGATCCTCGGCGATTCCGGCGCGGTCGCCGCGGTCGTCGAGGGCGCCGGGCACAGCACGGCCGTGGCCTCACTGCGCGACCGGCTGCCGGAGCTGCGCGAGGTCTGGGAGATCGAGCAGGGCGCCCTGGACACGCTCAAGGGCGCGGGCGCCTCGATCACCGACGCCGAGGTCGAGGAGCGCAGCAGCCTCGCCAACGCCGACGACCCGGCCACCATCGTCTACACCTCGGGCACCACCGGCCGCCCCAAGGGCTGTGTGCTGACCCACCGCAACTTCTTCGCCGAGTGCGGCAACGTGGTGGAGCGCCTGAGCCCGCTCTTCCGCACCGGCGAGTGCTCCGTGCTGCTCTTCCTGCCGGCCGCGCACGTCTTCGGCCGCCTGGTGGAGGTGGCGTCCGTCCTGGCGCCGATCCGCCTGGGCTGCGTACCGGACATCAAGAACCTGACCGACGAGCTGGCGTCCTTCAAGCCGACGCTGATCCTCGGTGTGCCGCGGGTCTTCGAGAAGGTCTACAACTCGGCGCGCGCCAAGGCGCAGGCGGACGGCAAGGGCAAGATCTTCGACGCGGCGGCCGAGACGGCCATCGCGTACAGCCGCGCCCTGGACACCCCCTCCGGCCCGTCCTTCGGTCTGCGCCTCAAGCACAAGCTGTTCTCCAAGCTGGTCTACAGCAAGCTCCACACGGTCCTCGGCGGCCGCGGCGAGTACGCGATCTCGGGCGGCGCCCCGCTCGGCGAGCGCCTCGGGCACTTCTTCCGCGGCATCGGCTTCACCGTGCTGGAGGGCTACGGCCTGACCGAGTCCTGCGCGGCCACGGCCTTCAACCCGTGGGACAAGACGAAGATCGGTACGGTCGGCCAGCCGCTGCCGGGCTCCGTGGTGCGCATCGCGGACGACGGCGAGGTGCTGCTGCACGGCGAGCACGTCTTCCAGGGCTACTGGAAGAACGAGACGGCGACGGCCGAGGCGCTGACGGACGGCTGGTTCCACACCGGCGACGTCGGCACCCTCGACGAGGACGGCTACCTCGCGATCACCGGCCGCAAGAAGGAACTCATCGTCACGGCGGGCGGCAAGAACGTGGCGCCCGCCGTCATCGAGGACCGCATCCGCGCCCACGCGCTGGTGGCGGAGTGCATGGTGGTCGGCGACGGGCGGCCGTTCGTGGCCGCGCTGGTCACCATCGACGAGGAGTTCCTGGGCCGCTGGGCCGCCGAGAACGGCAAGCCGAAGGGTGTGACGGCGGCGGAGCTGCGCGAGGACGCGGACCTCATGGCCGCCGTCCAGAAGGCCGTCGACGACGGCAACGCGGCGGTTTCCAAGGCGGAATCGGTGCGGAAATTCCGCATTCTGCCCTCCCAGTTCACGGAGGAGTCGGGCCACATCACGCCGTCGCTGAAGCTGAAGCGCAACGTGGTGGCGAAGGACTTCGCGGACGAGATCGAGGCCCTCTACCGGCCCTGACGCGGATCCTCACCCAGGATCCGGGCCATGTTCCGCTCGGCGAGAGCGGTGATGGTCACGAACGGGTTCACGCCGAGTGAGCCGGGGACCAGGGAGCCGTCCACGACGTACAGCCCCTGGTACCCCTTCGCCCGCCCATAGGCGTCCGTCGCCTCGCCGAGAACGCAGCCGCCCAGCGGGTGATAGGTGAAGTTGTCGGCGAACGCCTTGTTGTCCCCGAACAGGTCGTGCCGGTAGACCGTCACGTTCTTCCGGTTGATCCGGTCGAACAGGCACTTGGCCGCCTCCACGGACGGCGTGTTCTGGTCCCTGGTCCAGTTCAGCCGGGCCGCGTCACTCGCGGCGTCGTAGGTGAAGAACCCCCGCTCGGGATTCTTCGTGATGGCCAGGTACATCGAGATCCAGTGCTCCAGCCCCATGGGCAGCGGGGCGATCTCGGCGAAGACGGGATTGGCGGCGTTGTCCCAGTCGTCGATCCCCAGGGCGGGCATGGTCGCCTGGTTCGCCCCGACGGTGTCCCACAGGTGGTTGGCGCGCGCGGTCATGACGTTGCCGTTGTGCCCCCAGCCGCGCCCGACCTTGTCGCTGAGCCCGGGCAGCGTCCCCTTCTCCCGGGCCCGCAGCAGGATCTCGGTGGTCCCCAGGCTCCCGGCCCCGAGGAACAGCTGCCGGCAGCCGAGCTCGCGCACCTGGGTGACCCGCCCGGTCACATCGCTGGTCTGCACGGTGACGACGTATCCCCCGGCCGGATCGGGCCGTACCCCCACCACCCGCTGCATGGTCTCGATGGTGACGTTGCCGGTGCCGATCGCCGCGGCGAGATAGGTCTTGTCGACGCTCTTCTTCCCGTGGTTGTTGCCGTAGATGACCTCGCCGGCCAGCGCCGACCTGGTGGCGGTGCCGGCCGCCTCCCGCTTCATGTACTCGAAGTCGTACACGTTGGGCACGAACACGGTCTTGAGCCCGGTGTTCTGCGCGTGCTTGCGCGAAACCCGCGCGAAGCGGTACCACTCCGTGGACTCGAACCAGCCCGGGTCGATCTCGTTCACCCCGAGCATGGCCCGTGCCCGCGGGAAGTAGGTCCCGTACATCTCGTCGGCGTCGACGAGGGGCAGCACCTCGGAGAAGTACGACCGCCGGGGCGTGGGCGCCATCCCGCCGTTGACCAACGAGCCCCCGCCGACCCCCCGCCCCACGTACACGGACATGTCCCCGTAGTTCACCCGGTCGAGAACGCCCGGGTACGGCTTGATGTCGCGATTGACGACATCGAGCCAAAGGAACTGCGCCAGGGGCGCCTCGGTCCGGGTGCGGAACCACATGGAGCGCTGGTCGGGTGCGGAGGTGGAGGGAAAGACCTTCCCGTCCGCCCCGGGGCTGTCCCAGAGCCGCCCCATCTCGAGGACGACGGTGCGCACCCCGGCTTGCCCGAGCCGGAGCGCGGCGACGGCGGACCCGTACCCCGAACCGACGACGATGGCGGGTGCGTACTGCGTGGCGGCGGGCTCGGCGGCGGCGGCCGAGGAGAGCCCGATCCGCGTGAAGCCGAGCATGGCGGCGGTCTGGAGGGCGCCGATGCCAAGCATTTGACGGCGCGTCAGCTGAGGTGTCATGGCCGCATCATGAGCGGAATCCAGCCGTCCATCCATAGTCCGTCTTGACAGGCATCTGAGAGACAGTCAGATGTGGCGGCTGCTCGCACCCGGTCCTCATCGCCGCCCGCCGAACTCCCAGTCGTGCACCTCGATGTCGTCGTACCGGTCCGGGGTCAGCACGGCGCGCGCCGTCTCGGGGTCCGGCGCCCGGACCAGCACCGCCGTACCCAGCCAGGTGGCCCCGTCGTCGGACAGCAACGGCCCATAGGCGATGAGCTCGTCCCTCTCCCCCGGCACCTCAAGGTCGGCGGGCTCACCCGCCCCCAGCCCGAGCACCAGGTACCGCTCCCCGCCGGTCCGTCCACCGGGGAAGTCCCACATCGTCCGCCCCAGCACGTTCCGCCAGCGCCGCACCATTACGTCCCGGTACACACCGGCCTGATAGCCGGGCTCGCCGAAGGCGAACGCGCGGGCGACAGCGGGATCGGGCAGGTCGAGAATGTGCAGACTGCCCGTGGGCACGTCGCCGTCGAAGGTCGGCCCCCGGGCGATCATCTCCGCCGCGTACTGGTCCATGTAGGACCAGTGCGCTTCCAGCAGTTCGTCCCGCAGCGCCAGGGAGCCGGGCCGGTCACGGTGGTAACAGAGGAATTCCATGCCCAGAGGATCTCCCGAACGGGCGCACCGGGTCGACGCAGTATCGACATGGGTGCTCCCCTCAGGGCCACGTCCCGCTGATCCTGATGGCCCACAACAACGGCGCCGGCGCCGCCCGCCTACAACAACTCCCGCAGCCGCCCCGCCAGCAGGTCCCAGCGCCACCGCTCCTCGACCCACGCCCGTCCCGCCGCGCCCATCCGCTCCCGCAGGGCCGGGTCCCGCAGCAGCGCCACCACGCGGTCCGCCGCGTCCTGCGGGGAGCCGCCCCGGACGACCCAGCCCGTCTCGCCGTCCAGTACCGCGTCCGGCGCCCCGCCGGAGTCGCCCGCGACGACCGGCAGGCCCGTCGCCGAGGCCTCCAGGTAGACGATGCCGAGGCCCTCCACGTCCAGCCCGCCCCGCCGGGTCCGGCACGGCATGGCGAAGACGTCCCCCGCCCCGTAGTGGGCGGGCAGTTCCGACCACGGCACGGCCCCGGTGAACCGTACGGACGCCGCCACCCCCTTGGCCGCCGCCAACGCGCGCAGGTCCGCCTCGTACGGCCCGCCGCCCACGATCAGCAGCACCGCGTCCGGCACAGCCGCCAGGATCCCCGGCATCGCCTCGATCAGCGTGTCCTGCCCCTTCCGAGGCACCAGCCGGGAGACGCACACCACCACCGGCCGGTCCGTCAGCCCCAGCCGGGCCCGGACCTCCGCCCCGCCCGACTCCGGGTGGAAGGTCTTCTCGTCCACCCCCGGCGGGAGTTGCACCATGCGCGCCGCCGCCCGCTCCGTGACCGCCGAGGCGATCCGCGAGCGCGTGTACTCCCCCAGGTACGTCAGCGTGTCCGTGCCCTCGCCGATCCGCCGCAGCAGCTGCCGCGCGGCCGGCAGCTGGGCCCAGCCCGCCTCGTGCCCGTGCGTGGTGGCCACGATCCGCCGTGCCCCGGCCCGCCGCAGTGCCGGGCCCATCAGGCCGAGCGGGGCCGCCGCCCCGAACCACACCGACTCGCAGCCGTGTTCGCGCAGCAGGGAGACCGCCTTCGCCGTCACCCGCGGCGTGGGCAGCAGCATCGTCGTACGGTCGCGCACCACCGGGAACGGCTGCTCGGCGTCGAAGGCCGCCGTCGCCTCGCGCCCCTCCTCACCCCGCTTCCAGGTGGAGGCGTAGACGACGACCCGGTCGGGATCCAGCCTCAGCGCCATGTTGTGCAGGAAGGCCTGGATGCCGCCCGGTCGCGGCGGGAAGTCATTGGTCACGATCAGCGTCTTGTGCATCGCCAGCCGACGATACCTGCCGAGGCGTCCGGCGGCGCAAGGCGGCGGCACACGTAACCATGCGCACGACCCCCGAACCCCCCGTCACCCCAGCTCCCGGCGGAGCGCCTCCCGCCACGCCTCGGTCAATCCCGCCTGGTCCACCCCCAGCGTCTCCTGCAGCGCCGTCCCGAACGCCTCTCGCCCCGCCCGCTCGTACAGCTCCACCAGCGCCTTCTCGCCCCACTTCTCCGCGATCAGCCGGCAGGCCAGCCAGGCGCCCTCGTACGCCCGCGCCAGCGCCTCGGGTTCCCCGCCGAAGGCGAAGGCCCCCGTGTCCGGGAGGGCGGCCGGCAGCTCGCCCCGCCGTACGGCCCGGGCCAGCGCGGGGGCGCCCTGCGCCGGGGTGGTGGGGGTTCCCCGGTAGGCCGCCCAGTCCGCGAAGCCCTCGGAGAGCCACAGCGGCGTCGTCGCGGTGGTCGCCGCCCGGGTGGCCACGTGGGTGACCTCGTGGGTCAGGACGACGCGCCGGCCCTCCTGCCCCAGCTGGGCCCAGCCCTCCGGGTTGACCACCACCCGGTCCGCGGGCGCCGCCGCGGCCCCCACCCGGCCGGTGGTGACGGCGCCCAGCCCCCGGTAGTCGTCGGCCGGCCGGCCCAGCAGCGCCGCCATCAGGTCCAGGGATCCGGGGACCAGCACCACCACCCGCCCGGCCCACGGCCGGGGCCAGGCGGCGCTGGCCGCGGGCACCGCCCGGTCGGCCTCGGCGGCGATCGCGGCCAGGTCGGAGGACCCGGCGCCGCCCAGCACCAGAGAGTGCGTGCCCCGGACCTCGGACACCGGCCCCTGGTCCCACAGCTGCGGCAGCGCGCCCGGGGCGGGCCGGTCGGCGGTCACCCGCCACCGCGCGGCGCCCCCGGCGGCTTCGCGTACGTGCTCGAGCTCCAGCACGCGCGCCGATCCGCCCGCGGCCGTGTCGTAACCGGCCAGCCGGTAGTGCAGCTCAGCCCGTACGAGGGCCCGCGGCCCGTCCCGCCGTACCGAGGCGACCTCGTACGACCAGTCCTCCAGCGGGATCCCGGAGAGCCGCTCCGGCGGCACCCGCGACCAGTCGGCGACGGCCCGCCGGATGTCCCGGTCGGCGCCGTCGGCCGGCCGCGCCCCGCATCCGGCGGCCGGCAGCACGCACAGCAGCGCGAGCACCAGCACCCGCGCGGAGCGGCGGCGACGACGGGCGCGGCGACGGACGGAGGACATCAGCCGATCGTACGCAGCCCGACCCGCCGAACCCGCGCATTCAGGGCCGGGTGACCGCCGAAACCGGCATCATCCCCACGGGGTCGTACCGCACCCGGGCGCCGGGATACGGCGCGTGCACCACCTGCCCGTTGCCCACGTACATGCCGACGTGGCTGGCATCGGAGCGGTAGGTCACCAGGTCCCCGGGCCGCGCCTGCGACAGCGGCACCTGGCGCCCCGCGTGCCGCTGGGCCTGCGAGGTGCGCGGCAGCGAGACCCCGGCCTGCCGGTACGACCAGACCATCAGCCCGGAGCAGTCGAAGCCGGAGGGCCCGGTGGAGCCCCACACGTACGGCCGGCCGACCGCCGCCCGGGCCGCCATCACGGCGGCGGCGGCGCGCCCCGAGGAGGGGCCCAGCGAGGACGGGTCGGGCAGCGCGTCGGGGCGGCCGCCGGCGCGCGAGGCCCGCTCGAAGTCGGCGCGTTCCTCGGACGGCATGGCGTTGAGCAGCCGCCGGGCGGCCGCGAGCTTCGCGGTGACGGACCGCTTGTGCCGGGCCACATCGGCGCGCAGCGCGTCGAGTTCGGCGAGTTTGCGGGAGGCCTCCCGGCGTTCCTGGCCGAGCCGGCGCTGCTCCTCACGGAGTTCGTCGAGCTGCCGGGCCTGGCGGGCGGTCAGCCGGTCGAGGGCCGCGGCCTGTTCCAGGTAGGCGTCCGGGTCCTCGGAGAGCATCAGGCCGACGGTGGGGTCGATTCCGCCGCTGCGGTACTGGGCGCCGGCGAAGGTGCCGAGGATGCCGCGCATGGTGTTGATGCGCTCCTGGCCGCGGGCGACGGCGTCCTGGGCGCGGTCGACCTCGGCGCGGAGCCGCTCGGCCTTCTCGCCCGCCTCGTTGAAGTGTTCGGTGGCCTGTTCTGCCTCTTCGAAGAGCCGGTCGACCTGGGCGCGGGCGCTGTCGGACGGGTCCTGCGGGAGGCCGGGGGCCGCGCTCGCGGGTGCGCCCGCCATGGCGACGGCGGCGGTTGCCGCGGCGGCGGTGAGGACGGTGACCTTCGCGTTCCGGTCGAGACCGGCAAGGCCGGTGAGGCCGGCAAGACCGGTGCGGCCGCTGAGGCCGGCCCGGCGATGGGACGCCACGTGAAACCGCTCCCTTCCGCTGCGCGGGGCCCGGGTCCGCCCCCCGTGGACGGCCGTGTGCCGGGTTCCGCGCTGGCAGACAGTAGCCGCGCCACGGGGCACCGGCCAACGACCCCTGACGGGTACGCACAGTGACGCCCCGCCGGAAACCCAGGTCACCGGCGGGGCGCGTGGTCAGTGCGAGGCCGTGCAATTCGCCCGGATGGGCGGTGTACGGCGCGTCCCGGTACGGGGACGCGGGGTACGGGCGGCGTCAGCCGACGCGGACGCCGAACTGGAAGGGCATGTTGTCCATGGACTCGTACTTGATGCCGCCGCGCGGGTTGGAGGCGTGCAGCGTCATGTTGTTGCCGGCGTAGAGGCCGACGTGGTGCAGGTCCCCGTAGAAGAAGACCAGGTCACCGGGCTGGAGCTGGCTGCGGCCGATGCGCGTGCCGTCGTTCGCCTGGGTGTAGGTGGTGCGGGTGATGTTCACGCCGGCCTGCTTGTAGGCCCACTGCGTCAGGCCGGAGCAGTCGAACGCGCTCGGGCCGGTGGCGCCGGAGACGTACGCGCCGCCCAGCTTGGTCTTCGCGGCTTCGAGGGCGGCTCCGGCGCGGCCGGAGGCCTTCACGTTGCCGAGGTCGACGCGGCTGCTGTCGCTGCGGCTGGCGCGCGACTCCTCGTCCTTGAGCGCGGCGCGCTCCTGGGCGGTGAGGGTGTTGAGGAGGGCCTGGGCCTCGGCGAGCTTCTCCTGCGAGACCTGCTTCTTCTCGCCGAGCTCCTTGCGGGTGGCGTCGAGGTCGGCGAGCTTGCCGGCGGCCTCCTGGCGCTGCTGCGCGAGGCTGCGCTGCTTGGCCTGGATCTTCTGGACGGCCTCGACCTGCTTGCCGCTCAGGTGCTCCAGGGTGGAGGCCTTGTCGAGGTAGCTGTCCGGGTCCGCGGAGAGGAGGAGGGCGATCGACGGGTCTATGCCGCCGTTGCGGTACTGGGCGCTCGCCATCGAACCGAGCGTGCTGCGCAGCTCGTTGAGGTCGCCCTGGCCGCGGGCGACCTGGTCCTGGAGCTGCGCGATCTCCTTTTCGAGCTTCTCCTGGCGTTCCTTGGCCCCGTTGAACTTCTCGGTGGCCTGTTCCGCCTCTTCGTAGAGTGCGTCGACCTGAGACTTGACCTCGTCCTTGCCCGGCTTCGCCGGGGCGGCGGAGGCGGCCTGGGAGGAGAGCGCGACGGCCGCGGCCGCGGTGGCGGTGAGCACGGTCACACGAGCGCGGTTCGGCTGCTTGGGTCGACGGTGGGACGCCACGAAGGCGAGCTCCTTCTTCCTAGAGCCGCCGATGAACGCAACTCGGCAGCACCTCCGCCGCCACCCCGAATGAGTGATCTACCGCACGAAGGTTTGAACAGACCCTAGTGACCTCGCTGTGATCAGTTCAAATCCTGTCGGGAAAAAACTCGGTTGCCGACCTGCTTCTTTACCTACAGCGCACGCTGCGTGCCGGGCACTTGACGGTACGTCTTCCACACGCCATGCCAAATCGGGCATTAAAGCCAGCAGTTACGAAACGCGCGAAAGCCGCTTCAGCAACAAGGCGGACGTCACCGGCCGCGCACCCGCCTTGGCCACCCCGTCGGCGACCTCCCGGTCCGTGGAGACCACGACCACCGGACGGCCGGGCGGCTCCGCCCGCACCAGCTGGCGGATCAGCTCGTCCGCCGTCACGCCCGCCTTGGAGAACAGCACCCGCACCCCGCGCGGCGGTGCGAGCAGCACCGGGGCCGCCAGCTCCGCCCCGTCGAAGACACAGGTCATCTCGGCGCCCGTCTGCGCGGCGAGCATCGACAGCCCGCCCAGCAGCCGCAGCCGCTGCTTCTCCAGCGGCATCGTCGGATAGCCCGTCTTGGTCACGTTGTAGCCGTCGACCACCAGATGGGCCTGCGGGAGCGCCAACAGCTGGTCCAGCAGCGCCGGATCGGTCTCCGACAGCGCACGCGCCGCGATGTCCTTGGGCGTCATCCGGCCCGGCTCCACCGCGTCCACGGTGTCCGCCGGGCGGGTGTTCACCGGCGGCAGCGCCAGCTCGCGGCGCAGCCCCGCCGCCGCGTCCAGGACGGTGTCCAGCAGCAGCCGCAGCCGCATGTCCTCGATGCTGCGCCCCTCGCGGGTGGCCCGGCGCGAGGTCTCCAGCGCCGTCTCCACCTCCGCCAGCCGGGACTTGAGCCGCCGGGCCTCGCTCTCGGCGGCGGCCACCCGCGCGGCCGCGTCGCCGCGGATCCCGTCGATCTCCGAGTTCACCTTGCGCAGGGCCGCCTCGCCGCGCTTGACGTCGCTGAGCGCGCTGCGCAACTTGCGCTGAAGCGATTCCGCTTCCCTGCGCGCCGCCTCCAGCTCGACCCGGACCTGCTCGCCGCCGGCGCGCTGCAGGTCCCGTACGTGGGCGAGTTCCTCGCGGAGCCGGTCCAGCTCGCGGCGGGTCTCCTCGCCGACCCGCTCGGCGTCGGCGCGCTGCGCCTCCTCGCCCGCGGCGGCGACCAGCTTGACCCACCCGGCCGGCCTCAGCACGTAGGCGGCGGCCGCCACGTCCAGCGGATCGGCGGCGGCGGGCGGCGCACCGGACTCCAGCGCCCCGGCCAGATCGGCCTGCGCCTCACGGAGCTTCTCGGCGACGCGGCTGCGGAACACGGCGTCGGTCTCGACCGCCGCGGCCATGGCGTTGCCGGCGAACTTGGCGCGCCGGGTCGGGGTGAACCGGGCGTACTGGCGCAGCTGTGCCGGCAGGTCCGCGACGGTCAGACCGCCGAAGGCCTCCGAGACGAGCGCGACGACCCGGCGCCGCACGCCTTCCGGCAGCGGGCGGTCGAGCACCTCGGCGGCGTCGCCGGCCGCATCGGCCGGCTCAGCGCCGCTTGCTGGCTCCACAATCCGTCACCCCTACCGTGATCTACTGTGGGCCCGGCTCCGTCAGGAGTCCGCGCCCGGCCTGTCCACGAGCTCGATCTGGTCCACCGCGTTGCACCAGCGGCAGCGGACCGACTCGATGGTCTCATTGACCACCTCCCGCTCCTCGACCTTGGGCTCCCCGGCGAGGTCCAGGTGGACGTACTCGACGACCTTCGACGAACGGGTGACATCGAAGCGCGTGAGGTTGCCGCACAGGGTGCAGCGCCACCGTGTGGTGTCGGTCGGCAGGGGAACCGTCGTCATCAGGCCGCTCTCTCCTTCGTAGCTCTTTCAATTAAAGCGGTCCGGGCCCGTCGGCGTACGTCATGACGAACCGCAGGACCGCAGCTCGTAACCCTACGGCCTGGCACCGCTTCAGGTGGGCCTGGTTGCGTCATGCTCTGTCACATGATCGTAAGGTGGCGGACCGTTCTGGAGGCTGCCCGGGGACCGGTGGTCACCCATGCGCTGATCGCGGGCTGCGCGGTGGTGTTCGTCGTGGGCCCGGCCTCGGGGCTGAACCCGGCCTACGGCACGGGCGACCAGCTGCTGGCGGCCGGGACCGCGTACTTCCGGCGCTGGGGCGTGGTCCCGGACGAGCTGTTCACCGGCACCCCGCGGGCCTGGCTGACGCCGCTGACCGCGCTGTTCGTCCACGGCAGCTGGCTGCACCTGCTGGGGAACATGCTCTTCCTCTACGTCTTCGGCGCGATGGCGGAGGAGCGGATGGGCCGGCGGGCGTTCCTCGTCTTCTACGTCTGCACGGGCTACCTGGCCCTGGCGGCGTACGCGGCGGCCAACGCGAGCTCCCCGCAGACCCTGGTCGGAGCCTCCGGAGCCATCTCCGCGGTGCTCGGCGCCTTCCTGTGCCTGCTGCCCCGGGCCAGGGTGACGAGCCTGTTCCCGTTCCTGTTCTTCCTGCCGCTGCGGTTCCCCGCGTGGATCGTGCTGCTGTTCTGGTTCGCCCTCCAGTGGGTGGCCGCGCACCGGGCGGGGAGCGGGCCGGGAGTCGCCTATCTGGCCCACGTGGTGGGCTTCTCGCTCGGCTTCTTCTACGCGTGGGCCCGCTACCGGCGTACGACTAGAGTGAGGCGACCAGCGACGGCCACCGAGGGAGACAGCCAACCGTGATCACCGCGATCGTGCTCATCAAGACCAGCGTGGACCGCATCCCCGAGATCGCCGAGTCCATCGCCGCGCTGGACAGCGTCAGCGAGGTCTACTCCGTCACGGGGACGTACGACCTGATCGCGCTGGTCCGCGTGGCCCGCCACGAGAACCTGGCGGACATCATCCCGGGCCGCATCAGCAAGATCCCGGGCGTCGAGGCGACGGACACGCACGTGGCGTTCCGCACGTACTCCCAGCACGACCTGGAAGCCGCGTTCGCCATCGGCCTGGACGCGTAGCGTCACTCCGGGGGCTCCGCCCCCGCGCCCCCGTGCCTCAATCGCCGGCGGGCTGGGGGGTGTCCCCGGGCGGGGCCTTGACTGCTGGGTGATTTCACCTCGGCGCGGGTGGGGGCGGAGTGGGGCTTGGGGTGGGGACACGGAGGAGGGTCCCCGCAGGACGAGCGCGCAACCACCCTTACGTCACGCAGCACGCCTTGGTGCGCGAGCCGAGGAGACACTCCGGAGGGGCACCGCCCCAAGACCCGCTCCGACCCCACCCGACGGCACCCCCCAGCCCCGCCGGCGATTGAGGCGAACGGGGTCCGGGGCAGAGCCCCGGCAACGGCGGCGCGCCGGTCAGACGGCCGGAACGCAGCGGCCCTCTTCCGTGCGGTACTGCCACTTCGCGCCGTCCGCGACGAGTTCCTTCACCGCGCGCACGAAGCGGTCCACGTGCTCGTCGGGGGTGCCCGCCCCGAAGCTGACGCGGATCGCGTTCAGCGAGCGCTCCCCCGGCGCCGCCTCCGGCGCTCCGCACTCGCCCTGCGCCTGCGGCTCGCTGCCCAGCAGGGTCCGCACCAGCGGGTGCGCGCAGAACAGGCCGTCCCGGACGCCGATGCCGTACTCGGCCGAGAGGGCCGCCGCGAAGTGGGAGCTGTTCCAGCCGTCGACGACGAAGGAGATGACGCCGACGCGCGGGGCGTCGTCCCCGAAGAGGGACAGGACGCGGACCGCCGGCACCTCGGCCAGGCCCTCGCGGACCTTCGCGATGAGGTGCTGCTCTCGGGCGACCAGACCGTCGAAGCCCGCCTCGGTCAGGGCCCGGCAGGCGGAGGCGATGGAGTAGACGCCGATGACGTTCGGGGAGCCGGCCTCGTGGCGGGCGGCGGTGGTGTGCCACTCGACGTCGACGCCGCCGTCCTCGCGGCGGGCGACCTTGCGGGAGGCGCCGCCGCCGGCCAGGTACGGCTCGGCCTGCTGGAGCCAGTCGGCGCGGCCGGCGAGCACGCCCGAGCCGAAGGGCGCGTACAGCTTGTGGCCGGAGAAGGCGACCCAGTCCACGTCCAGGTCGCGCACCGAGACGGGGTGGTGGGGGGCCAGCTGGGCGGCGTCCAGGACGATCCGCGCGCCGTGCGCGTGCGCGGCGGCGGCGAGCTCCTTCACCGGCCACAGTTCACCGGTGACGTTGGAGGCGCCGGTGACGCAGACCAGGGCCGGGCCGTAGGGGTCCCGGTCGGCGAGCGCCCGCTCCAGGGTGGCGACGGCCTCGTCGGGGGTGCGCGCGGCGTTGAGGTAGGTGACCTGCGCGTTCGTCCAGGGCAGCAGCGAGGCGTGGTGCTCGGTCTCGAAGACGAAGACCTGGCAGTCGGCCGGGAGCACGGCGGCGAGCAGGTTGAGGGAGTCGGTGGTGGAGCGGGTGAAGACCACCTGGTCGGAGGGGCGGCAGTCGAGGAACTCGGCGACCGTGACCCGGCTCTGCTCGAAGAGGTCGGTGGAGAGCTGCGAGAGGTAGCCGGCGCCGCGGTGCACGCTGCCGTAGTACGGGGCGTAGGCGGCCACGTCGTCCCAGACCCGCTGGAGGGCGGGGGCGCTGGCCGCGTAGTCGAGGGCGGCGTAGGTGACCTCGCCGCCGGTCACGAGCGGGACGGTGACGTCCCGGCCGAGGACGGCCAGCGGCTCGGCACAGGCGGCGGGGCAGGCGGCGTCGGTGGCAGCGGCAGCGGTGGTGGCGGCGTTCAGGGCAGCGGACATGGCGGTATCTCCCGGCAGGCAGGTCTGAATGGCTTCGGTGTGCCCGTACGCGGGTACGACTCGGCTCGGCGGCCGGCCGGGGCCGGGGTACGGGAGGTCCTCGGACCGATCGGGGGTACACGGAAGCGACCCTGATCCGAGGGTTGAAGAAGGGGCGGAGTCGCCCTATCGCATTCGCTTGCTCACGGAAAACGCTCCTCGAGAGACCAGGACCCCTGGTGTCGAGGGATCCGCGCTTGCCGTAGGCCTTGTTGCCTACGACCTGGTCATCACCCGGGGCACCCCGCCACGGAAGGAGGGTTGCCGGACAGCAAGCCGGGGCCTAAACGCTGTCACTCGTGACCTGGTCAGCATCCTGCCACAAGATCCCCCGAACACAAGACCCCGGTCCGAATGGCGGACCGGGGTCTTGGCTCAAAACGAGCAGCGGGGTACCGGACGGAACCGTGCCCGCCGCGCGGGCTAGGCGTTGCTCGCGGCCACCCACCGCTCCAGCGCGGCGCGCGCCGCACCCGAGTCGATCGATTCGGCCGCACGGGCGATGCCGGCGGCGATCTGCTCCTCCAGGGTGCCCGTGCCGGGGTCCAGGGCGACCAGGGCCGCCGCCGAGTTCAGCAGGACCGCCTCGCGGACCGGGCCCGTCTCGCCGGCCAGCAGGCGGCGGGCCACGTCCGCGTTGAAGGAGGGGTCCCCGCCGGCCAGGGCGGACACGTCCACCAGGGGGATGCCCACGTCGCGCGGGTCGAAGGACTGCTCGGAGACCTTCCCGTCGCGCACCCACCAGACCCGCGAGGTGGCGGTGGTCGTCAGCTCGTCCAGGCCGTCGTCACCGCGGAAGACGAGCGCGGACGAGCCCCGCTCGGCGAGCACGCCCGCCACGATCGGGGCCACCCGGGCGTCGGCGACACCGGTGGCCTGGGCCCGTACCCGAGCCGGGTTGGTGAGCGGGCCGAGGAAGTTGAAAGTGGTCCGGATGCCCAGTTCCTTGCGGGCCGCCGCGACGTGACGGAGCGCCGGGTGGAACTTCACGGCGAAGCAGAAGGTGATGCCGGCCTCCTCCGCGACCTGCACGACCCGCTCGGGGGTGAGGTTGAGGTTGACGCCGAGCTTCTCCAGCACGTCCGAGGAACCGCTCGCGGAGGAGGCGGCCCGGTTGCCGTGCTTGACGACCTTGGCGCCCGTACCGGCCACCACGAGCGCGGACATCGTCGAGATGTTCACCGTTTTGGCCCCGTCGCCGCCCGTGCCGACGATGTCCACCGTCCGGCCGGGCACCTCGATGAGGTTGGCGTGCGCGTACATCGCCCGTACGAGGCCGTTGATCTCCTCGACCGTCTCCCCCTTGGCCCGCAGCGCGACCGCGAAGCCCGCGATCTGGGCGTCGGTGGCCTCCCCGCGCATGATCCGGTCCATGGCCCAGGCGGTGTCGTCGGCACCCAGGTCCCGGCCGGTCAGCAGGGCGTCGAGGACGCCCGGCCAGCCGCGGGCCGCCACGCTGTCGCCGCCTGCCGGGGTCACAACGTTCATGGTCCGCTCCTGCTGTTCGTAGGGGATTCCACGTCGAATGGGAAGGCCTTCAGCCTATCCAGCCTGGGAGGACGGCAAAGAGCCCCGTCCAGACACTGGACGGGGCTCTCGCCGTGGCGACACCAGGACTGACCGAAATCAGTCCCTCATGCGGTCATACGGTCATGCGGGTGGTGCGGGAGGTCAGTGGTGGCCGTGGCCGCTCTGGATCTC
Source organism: Streptomyces sp. NPDC057010 (assembly GCF_042673805.1). Lineage (NCBI taxonomy): Bacteria > Bacillati > Actinomycetota > Actinomycetes > Kitasatosporales > Streptomycetaceae > Streptomyces > Streptomyces sp. NPDC057010. The sequence continues at coordinate 53,811 of NZ_JBHUSC010000040.1, forward strand.
CTTGTACTCCTCCACCGTGGGCTTCGGAATCTGGTTGTTCTCCGCGTAGAAGCCCTTGCTGAGCTTCGCGCGCAGCTTCTCCGTGGCCTTCACCTTGCGCTCGACACCGTTCTCGTCGACCGTCGGGCCGATCTCGACCGGCTTGTACTGCTCGTGCGCGGTGAGCTTGTGCAGCTGGCCCTGCGAGAGCGGCTCGTGGACCTCGACGAACTCACCGTGCGGCAGGCGCTTGATGATGCCGGTCTCGCGACCGTGCAGCACCTTGTCGTGGTCCCGGCGCTGGAGGCCGAGGCAGATCCGCTTGGTGGCGATGAAGACCAGGACCGGGACGACGAAGAAACCGATCCGGACGAACCAGGTGATCGAGTTGATCGACAGGTGGAAGTACTGGGCGAACATGTCGTTGCCGCCGCCGATGAGCAGTACGACGTACTCGGCAATCCAGGCGGCACCGAAGGCCGTACGGGTCGGGACGTTGCGCGGGCGGTCCAGGATGTGGTGCTCGCGCTTGTCGCCGGTGACCCAGGACTCGATGAACGGCCAGACGGCGATCGCGCCGAGGACCAGCGGGAAGAGCATCAGCGGGATGAGCACGCCCAGGACGAGCGTGTGGCCCCACAGGTTGATCTCCCAGCCGGGCATGGCACGGATCAGGCCTTCCGGCATACCCATGTACCAGTCGGGCTGTGCGCCGGTGGACACGTGGTCCGGGCGGTACGGGCCGAGCGCCCAGATCGGGTTGATCGAGGCGATCGCCGCGATGGCCGCGATGACACCGAAGACCAGGAAGAAGAAGCCTCCGGCCTTGGCCATGTAGACCGGCAGCAGCGGCATGCCGACGACGTTGTTGTTCGTCTTGCCGGGACCCGCGAACTGGGTGTGCTTGTGGTAGAAGACCAGGATCAGGTGGGCCACCAGCAGGCCCATCATGATGCCGGGCAGCAGCAGGATGTGGATCGAGTAGAACCGGGCGACGAAGTCGCCGCCGGGGAACTCGCCGCCGAAGAGGAAGAACGAGATGTACGTGCCGACGATCGGCATGGACAGGATCGCGCCCTCCATGAACCGGACGCCGGTGCCCGAGAGCAGGTCGTCCGGCAGGGAGTAACCGGTGAAGCCGGTGAACATGCCGAGGACCAGCAGCAGGAAGCCGAAGATCCAGTTGACCTCGCGCGGCTTGCGGAACGCGCCGGTGAAGAAGACGCGCATCATGTGCACGACCATGCCCGCGACGAAGATCAGGGCCGCCCAGTGGTGGATCTGCCGGATGAGCAGACCGCCGCGGACGTCGAAGCTGATGTCCAGGGTCGAGGCGAAGGCCTCGGACATCTGGACGCCCTGCATCGGCACGTACGAGCCGTGGTACACGACCTCGTTCATGCTCGGGTGGAAGAACAGCGTCAGGTACACACCCGTGAGGATGATGATGATGAAGCTGTAGAGGCAGATCTCACCCAGCATGAAGGACCAGTGGTCCGGGAAGATCTTGCGCATGTTGGACTTGGCCAGGGTGTAGATGCCCAGGCGGCCGTCCGCCCAGTCCGCTACGCGCTCGCCGGCAGGCGCTTTGCGCGCCTTCGTGTCAGTGGTCGCAGTGCTCATCCGCGCTCCCAGAATGCAGGACCGACGGGCTCTTCGAAGTCGCCGTGCGCTTCGAGGAAGCCTTCGTCATTGACGCCGATCCGCAGCTGCGGAAGCGCGTGACCGGCCGGGCCGAAGATGACACGGGCGCCGTCGGAGAGGTCGAAGGTGGACTGGTGGCACGGGCAGAGCACGTGGTGCGTCTGCTGCTCGTACAGGCTGATCGGGCAGCCGACGTGGGTGCAGATCTTGGAGTAGGCCACGATGCCCTCGTGGGACCACTCCAGCTCCTGCTTGTCCTTGATGTCCTCGGGCTTGAGCCGGACGATCATCAGGGCGGCCTTGGCGATCTGCGTCTGGAAGTCGTGCTGGTCCTCCTCCAGGCCTTCCGGCCGGGCGAAGGTCAGCGAACCGACGAGCACGTCCTCGGGACGCAGCGGCTCGTTGGTGTTGTCGTTGATCAGCAGCTTGCCCTTGGACCACACGGTCTTGCGGAGCTTGTCCTCGGGCAGGGGGCCCGTGTCGCGCATGATCATGAGGGCCGAGAGCGGCAGCATGGCCAGCGCGCCCAGCATCGTGTTGCGGATCAGGGGCCGGCGGCCGATGCCGGACTCGTTCGCGCCGTCCGCGAAGTCCTGCATGACCTTGGCCTTGACCTCCGCCGGAGCGGCGATCTCGTGGCGCTCGTCGGCGACCTCCACGTCGGACATCAGGGTGCGGGCCCAGTGGACCGCGCCCGCGCCGATGCAGAAGAGGGCCGTGCCCAGGGTCAGACCCAGGGCGAAGTTGAGCGCGCTCACCTTCCCGATGGGGAAGATGTAGACGATCTTCTCGACCGGGATGGTCACGTAGGCGGCGATGAAGCCGATCGTGGCCAGCATCGACAGCGTGAACAGCATCGCGACGGTGCGCTCGGAACGCTTCGCCGCACGCTCGTCGATGTCCTGGATGCGCGGCTTGTGGACCGGCAGGCCCGGGTCGGCGAACGGGTCGTCCGCGACCGCTACGGCACCGTGGTGCGCGTCGCCCTGCTCGCTCGGCAGGTGCTTCTCTTCGGGAATGTCTTGGCTACTCATGACTTCTTGGCCTTAGCGGTGTGGGCCGCGACCCAGACGGCGACAGCGATCAGCGCACCCAGACCGAAGATCCAGCCGAAGAGACCCTCGGAGACGGGGCCGAGGCCACCGAGCTTGAGGCCACCGGGGCTGGTCGACTTCTCGCCGTTGACGTTCTGGAGGTACGCGATGATGTCCTTCTTCTGCTTCTCCGGCATGGTGCTGTCCGGGAAGGAGGGCATGTTCTGCGGGCCGGTGAGCATGGCCTCGTAGACGTGCTTCGGCTCGACGCCCTCGAGGTTCGGGGCGAACTTGCCGTTCGTCAGCGCGCCGCCCTCGCCGGTGAAGTTGTGGCACTGCGCGCAGTTGTTGCGGAACAGCTCACCACCCTTGGCGACGTCGGCACCCGCCGGGTCGTACTGCTTCTCGGTCGGCACGATCGGGCCGGCACCGAGGGACGCGATGTACGCGGCGAGCTGGTCGATCTGCGCCTGGGAGTAGATGTTGGGCTTCTTCGGCACCTGGGCGCCGGGCTGCTGGGCGGGCATGCGGCCCGTGCTCACCTGGAAGTCGACGGCCGCGGAGCCGACGCCGACCAGGCTGGGGCCGTCAGTGGAACCCTGACCGCCGGTTCCGTGGCAGCTTGCGCAACCCACGGCGTAGAGCTTCTTGCCCTCCTCGATGGCGAGGGACTGGGCGGTTTCATCGGCCTGCGCCTTGCCCGCGGGGGCGAAGGCGGCGTACAGCCCCCCAGTGGCCGCCAGCGCGAGGAGTAGAACGACGACCGCCGCCAGCGGATGGCGTCGTCGTGCGGAGAGCTTTTTCACGGATTACCCCGGTGTCAGGATCTTCTGCGTCGGTGTTTCTGGATGGAGTGCCGGGTCGGGCCCGGTGACGTGTTCGCTACTTGATCAGGTAGATCGTCGCGAAGAGGCCGATCCAGACGACATCGACGAAGTGCCAGTAGTAGGACACGACGATGGCCGACGTGGCCTGTTCGTGGGTGAACCTCTTGGCCGCGTACGTCCGGCCGAGGACCAGCAGGAAGGCGATGAGACCGCCCGTCACGTGCAGACCGTGGAAGCCGGTGGTCAGGTAGAACACCGAGCCGTACGGACCGGACGAGAGGCTCAGGCCCTCGTGCTTGACCAGCTCGGTGTACTCGAACACCTGGCCGCCAATGAAGATCGCACCCATGACGAACGTGATGATGAACCACGTCCGGAGCTTCTTCACGTCACCGCGCTCGGCTGCGAATACGCCGAGCTGGCAGGTGAGGGAGGAAAGCACCAGGATCGTCGTGTTCGTCGCCGAGAAGGGCAGATTCAGGAAGGAAGCCTGTTCTGACCAGTACTCGGCGCCTGTCACGGATCGCAGGGTGAAGTACATCGCGAAGAGGGCCGCGAAGAACATCAGCTCGGAACTCAACCAGATGATGGTTCCGACGCTGACGAGGTTCGGCCGGTTGACCGTCGGGTGCGCGTGCCCGGTATCTACTGTCGTTGCTGTCGCCACGACCGACATTATGTCGGTCGCTTATCCCGCCCTCACCCCGGGGGGTGCCGTTCGGAGTGTCCGAGGCGTGTGCAAGGCCCGAACGGCCCATCAGATCGCCCTCCGGGCGCCACTTGCGAGCCTGTCCGAACCGATGTTGACAGCGCATCGGGAGGAGTAGCATCCCGCGCAACATCAACGTGATTCACGGGCACACGTGGAGGAACGAAATGCGGGCGACTGCGCGGGTTCTGGTCTACAGCGACGACGCGGGCACCCGGGAGCAGGTGAGGCTGGCGGCGGGGCGCAGGCCGGCCGCGGATCTGCCGCCGGTGGAGTTCCTGGAGTGCGCGACGCTGCCGGCGGTCCTGTCGGCGCTGGACGCGGGCGGCATCGACGTGTGCGTGCTGGACGGCGAGGCGGTTCCGGCCGGGGGCATGGGGGTGTGCCGGCAGATCAAGGACGAGATCTTCCGGTGCCCGCCGGTGCTGTTGCTGATGGGGCGTCCGCAGGACGCCTGGCTGGCCACCTGGAGCCGCGCGGACGCGGCCGTGACCCTTCCCGTGGACCCGGTGGAGTTCCCGGAGGCCCTGGCGGGGCTCCTGCGGTCCCGGCTGGCCTCCTCCGCCGCCTGAGGCGGCGACGGGGCGCGGGGGCCCGTATGGACCCCCGTGCTCCGTTTTCGGCCCGTACGGGGCCTCGTGCGGCCCCGGTTCAGACGGTTCAGACGGTCGGGCGCAGGCGCGCCTGGTCGATGGCGCTGCGGCCCTCCTGGGTGCCCTTGAGGAGGGCGCTGCCCTGGCGCCAGTCCTTCCAGTCCATGTTCCAGTCGCCGTAGCCGTTGCCGAAGGTGTCCATGTCCTCGCCGATGCTGTTGATGACCTGGACGATGTCGCCTTCGGTGATGTTCTCGTAGAACCAGGCGGCGTTGCCGGTGCTCATGCCGGTGCAGCCGTGGCTGACGTTCTCGTAGCCCTGGGAGCCGACGGACCACGGCGCGGCGTGGACGTATTCACCACTCCAGGTGACGCGGGTGGCGTAGTAGACGGGCAGGTTGTAGTACTCGCTGCCGCCGATGCCGACGGTGTCGCCGCGCATCTGGACGAAGTACTGCTTGCCGAGTACCACCTTGACCCCGTTGCGGGTGGAGAAGCCGGGCTTTCCGGTGGTCACCGGAATGGTGTTGATCACTTCTCCGTTGCGCTTGAACGTGAGGTAGTGCGCGGAGGCGTCGGTGGTGACCTCGACGCGGTCGCCGATCTCCAGCTTCAGCGGCTTGGCCGCGGCCCCGTAGAGGTGGTCGGAGATGCGCACGCCCTCCAGGTTGCTCCGTACGGAGACCTCGGTGTGGGCGGGCCAGTACTCCTTGGGCCGGTAGTGGAGGGTCTTGTCGTCGACCCAGTACCAGGCGCCGACGACGCCGGCCGGGGCCTTGACCTCCAGGCCCCGCTCGATGACGGCGCGGGCGGCCTTCTCCTTGACGGGTTCGCTGAGTTCGGCCGTGAGGGGCTGCCCAACCCCGTATTTGCCCTCGTCCGGGCCGAATTCGACCTTGAGGACCCCCTTGGCCGGGGTGGTGTCGAAGGAGGCCGTGCGCTGCCCTGGGGCTCCCTTGGCGTTCTCGGTGCTGACGGTGACGGTGTAGCGGACGCCGGCGGCCATGGGGACGGTGTTGTGCCAGCGGTCCCCCTTGGCGGACAGTTCGCCCGCGAGGCGGCGGCCGTGGGTGTCCACGGCCGTCACGTCCGTGATCCGGCTCTCACCCCCCTTCACGGTGACCTCGAAGGGTTTGTCGGGGTCGACGGGGCGGCCGCCGAGTGCCTGGTTGAAGGCGATTTGATCGCCCGCGTCGTACGGGCGGGCGGACAGCGGGTTGTCGCCGGACCCGCATGCGGTGGCGCCGGCCCCGAGGGACGCGACCAGCAGGGAGCAGCTGAGTACCGTCCAAAGACGCGGTGAGTGCTTCATGGAGCCAACGCTATGAAGATATGACAAATACGGCGCGCGGGGTGACTGCAAACGAGGGGCCCGGACTCCTCCGAAGAGGTGTCCGGGCCCCGGGTCACTGCTGTGGTGCGGTGCTGCTACTGGTTCGCGTTCTCACCGCGGTAGTACTCGTACACCCAGCCCCACAGGCCGATCAGGATGATCGGGGCCGAGAAGTACATGAGCCACCAGCCGAAGATGACACCCATGAACGCGAGCGCGCCACCGATGCCCAGCGAGAGCGGCTGCCAGCTGTGCGGGGAGAAGAACCCCAGCTCGCCCGCCTCGTCGGCGACGTCGGCCTCCTTGTTGTCCTGGGCCATCTCGTCCACGCGCTTGGCCGTGAAGGCCAGGTAGTAGCCGATCATGACGCTCAGGCCGAAGGCCAGGAAGAGCGCGGTGGTGCCCACGGGCTCCTTCGACCACACGCCGTACACGACGGCCATGATCAGGATGAAGAAGGAGAGCCAGAGGAACATCTTGCCCTGGATCTTCACTTGCCGGCCTCCTTGCCACCAGCGACGGCCTTGACGGAGCCGTGGTCCTCGAGGTGGTCGAGGGCCGCGATCTCAGGGTGGTGCAGGTCGAACGCAGGCGATTCGCTGCGGATGCGCGGCAGGGTGAGGAAGTTGTGCCGCGGCGGCGGGCAGGAGGTCGCCCACTCGAGCGAACGGCCGTAGCCCCACGGGTCGTCAACCTCGATCTTCTTGCCGTACTTCGCCGTCTTCCAGACGTTGTACATGAAGGGCAGCATCGACAGGCCCAGCAGGAACGAGCTGATGGTCGAGACCGTGTTCAGCGCGGTGAAGCCGTCGGCCGCGAGGTAGTCCGCGTAACGGCGCGGCATGCCCTCGGCGCCCAGCCAGTGCTGCACCAGGAACGTGCCGTGGAAGCCGATGAACAGCGTCCAGAAGGTGATCTTGCCGAGGCGCTCGTCCAGCATCTTGCCCGTGAACTTCGGCCACCAGAAGTGGAAGCCGGCGAACATCGCGAACACCACGGTGCCGAAGACGACGTAGTGGAAGTGCGCGACGACGAAGTACGAGTCGGAGACGTGGAAGTCCATCGGGGGCGAGGCCAGGATGACGCCGGTCAGACCACCGAAGGTGAAGGTGACCAGGAAGCCGATCGTCCAGAGCATCGGAGTCTCGAAGGACAGCGAGCCCTTCCACATGGTGCCGATCCAGTTGAAGAACTTCACACCGGTCGGTACCGCGATCAGGAAGGTCATGAAGGAGAAGAACGGAAGCAGCACACCGCCGGTGACGTACATGTGGTGGGCCCACACGGTCACCGAGAGACCGGCGATCGAGATCGTCGCGGCGATCAGACCGATGTAACCGAACATCGGCTTACGGGAGAAGACCGGGATGATCTCGGAAATGATTCCGAAGAACGGCAGCGCGATGATGTACACCTCTGGGTGTCCGAAGAACCAGAAGAGGTGTTGCCAGAGCAATGCCCCGCCGTTCGCGGCATCGAACACGTGCGCACCGAACTTCCGGTCGGCCTCCAGCGCGAAGAGCGCGGCGGCCAGCACCGGGAAGGCGAGCAGGACCAGGACACCGGTCAGCAGCACGTTCCAGGTGAAGATCGGCATGCGGAACATCGTCATGCCGGGAGCGCGCATGCAGATGATCGTGGTGATGAAGTTGACCGAGCCGAGGATCGTACCGAAGCCGGAGAAGGCCAGACCCATGATCCACATGTCGGCGCCGATGCCCGGCGAGCGGACGGCGTCCGACAGCGGGGAGTAGGCGAACCAGCCGAAGTCGGCCGCACCCTGCGGGGTGACGAAGCCGGCGACCGCGATGGTCGAGCCGAAGAGGTAGAGCCAGTACGCGAACATGTTCAGCCGCGGGAACGCCACGTCGGGCGCGCCGATCTGCAGCGGCATGATCCAGTTCGCGAATCCGGCGAACAGCGGCGTCGCGAACATCAGCAGCATGATCGTGCCGTGCATCGTGAACGCCTGGTTGAACTGCTCGTTCGACATGATCTGCGAGCCCGGCCGGGCCAGCTCGGCGCGCATGAAGAGCGCCAGGATCCCGCCGATGAGGAAGAACACGAACGACGTGACCAGGTACATCGTGCCGATGGTCTTGTGGTCGGTGGTGGTGAGCCACTTCACGACCACGTTGCCCGGCTGCTTGCGCCGCACCGGCAGCTCGTTTTCATACGAGTCGGCGGCGGCACCCTGAGATTCGTTGAGGATGCTCACAGTTTGTTCGTCTCCGCATTCCGGGCCGGGTCAGTCTGCTTGATGCCGGCCGGGAGGAAGCCGGTCTGCCCCTTCTCCGCCAGCTCCTTCAGGTGCGCCCGGTACTGCTCGGGCGAGACCACCTTGACGTTGAAGAGCATCCGGGAGTGGTCGACACCGCAGAGCTCGGCGCACTTGCCCAGGAAGGTGCCTTCTTCGGTCGGGGTGACCTCGAAGACGTTGGTGTGGCCCGGGATGACGTCCTGCTTGAAGAGGAAGGGCACCACCCAGAAGGAGTGGATGACGTCGTTCGACGACAGGATGAAGCGGACCTTCTCGCCCTTGGGCAGCCAGAGGGTCGGCCCGGGGTTGTTGGTGTCCGGGTTCCGGTCGCCGGGGACGCCCTTCTGGTAGACGCCTTCGGCGCCCGCGGGGAAGTCCTTGGTGAAGCGGTCCGGAATGGCGGAGAGCTCCTTGGGGACCTCGCCGGCCTTCGGGGTCGCGGCGTCGCCGTCGACGTTCTCGATGTAGTTGAAGCCCCAGCTCCACTGGTAGCCGATCACGTTGACCGTGTGCGCCGGCTTGGCGGAGAGGGAGAGCAGCTTCGACTCGTCACGCGCGGTGAAGTAGAAGAGCACCGAGACGATGATGAGCGGGACCACGGTGTACAGCGCCTCGATGGGCATGTTGTACCGGGTCTGCGGGGGGACCTCCACCTTCGTCCGGCTACGCCGGTGGAAGATGACGCTCCACATGATCAGGCCCCACACCAGGATGCCCGTGATGAGCGCGGCCGCCCAGGATCCCTGCCACAGGGAGAGGATGCGCGGCGCCTCCTCGGTTACCGGCGTCGGCAATCCGAGGCGGGGGAAGCTTTTCCATGTATACGAGCAACCAGTTGCGGTCGCCAGGACCACGCCCGCAGTCAGCGCCTGCAGCAGCTTCCGCCGCATCGGGCGCCGCGGCGAGCGGTCGGAGCCGTAGGGACTCACGTAGCGCCTTCCCGAGAGTCTCGGCCCGCGCGGCCGGCCGCGGCCGTGTTCGGGTCGGTCGCCGGCCCTGACGCAGGCAGGGGTTTGGATGTTTATGCGGACCAAACCCTACTGGACGCTATTTGGGGTCGCGCGGGGAGGGTGCCCAACGCGCCGCTACAGCCCCCGAAGGGATGGATCCGCCGTACGGGGGACGGCGCGAACGGCCCTGAATGATGGGCTCCGGAAGACATCTGACGCCCCCTGACCTCGAACGCTCGGGGGCGGCGGCTAGCGTGAACGGATGCCGTACTTCGACACCGCGTCCGCCGCTCCCCTGCACCCCGTGGCCCGGCAGGCGTTGCAGGCCTCCCTTGACGAGGGCTGGGCCGACCCGGCCCGGCTGTACCGGGAGGGGCGGCGGGCACGGCTGCTGCTGGACGCGGCGCGGGAGGCCGCGGCGGAGGCGGTGGGATGCCGGCCCGACGAGCTCGTGTTCACTCCTTCGGGGACGCACGCGGTTCACACGGGCGTCGCCGGGGCCCTCGCGGGGCGCCGGCGTGTCGGAGACCATCTGGTCGTATCAGCGGTCGAACACAGTTCTGTACTGCATGCGGCTGACGCGCACGCGGCGCGCGGCGGGACGGTGACGGAGGTCCCGGTCGAGCGGTCGGGGGCGGTCACCCCGGCCGGGTTCGCGGACGCGCTGGGGCCGTCGACGGCGCTGGCCTGCCTCCAGTCCGCCAACCATGAGGTGGGCACGGTCCAGCCGGTGGCGGAGGTGGCCGAGGTCTGCGGAGCGGCCGGGGTGCCGTTGCTGGTGGACGCGGCGCAGTCGCTGGGCTGGGGGCCGGTGGAGGGTGCGTGGTCCGTCCTGGCGGCGAGCGCGCACAAGTGGGGCGGGCCGCCCGGGGTCGGGCTGCTCGTGGTCCGCAAGGGGGTCCGCTTCTCGGCCCAAGGCCCGGCGGACGAGCGGGAGTCGGGCCGCTCCCCCGGCTTCGCGAACCTCCCCGCGATCGTGGCGGCCGCCGCCTCGCTGCGGGCCGTACGGGCCGAGGCCGACGCGGAGGCGGCCCGGCTTCGGGTGCTGGTGGACCGGATCCGGCGGCGGGTGGTGCGACTCGTCCCGGACGTGGAGGTGGTCGGCGACGCCGACCGGCGCCTGCCGCACCTGGTCACCTTCTCCTGCCTGTACGTGGACGGGGAGGCGCTGTTGCACGAGCTGGACCGGGCGGGGTTCTCGGTGTCCTCCGGGTCCTCCTGCACCAGCTCCACGCTGACCCCGAGTCACGTGCTGCGGGCGATGGGGGTGCTGTCGGAGGGGAACGTCCGGGTTTCGCTCCCGCTGGGGACGACGGCGGACGAGGTGAACGCGTTCCTGGAGGTGCTGCCGGGGGCGGTGTCCGGGGTCCGGGAGCGGCTCGGCATCTCCGAAAGCGTTTCGGTGGCACCGGTGGCGGACTCGGTGGAGGTGGACGCGCTCGGGCTGCGCTGCCCGCAGCCGGTGATCGAGCTGGCCCGGGCCATCACCACCGTCGCGGTGGGCGGGACGGTGACGGTGCTGTCGGACGACGAGGTGGCGCGGCTGGACATTCCGGCGTGGTGCGCGATGCGGGGGCACGAGTACGTGGGCGAAACCCCCCGCGAGGTCGGCTCCGCCTACACGGTCCGCCGCCTCATCTGACCCACCGCGGGCTCCGGGGGCTCCGCCCTCCGGTCCCCCGCGCCTCAAACGCCGGCGAGGCTGGATGTGCCTCTCCGCGTGCGCGGGTGCGCCTCAAAGACCGGGGCTCCGCCGCGCGCCTCGCCGGCGGGGCCGGGGTGTGC
>NZ_JBHUSC010000041.1:0-62901 GCF_042673805.1 Streptomyces sp. NPDC057010
CCGCGGCCCCCTCCCCCGGCATGGCCGCAGGCGCCGGGCAGGTCCAGGCGATGTGGCCGGGCGTCCTGGAGGCCGTCAAGAACCGCCGCCGCTTCACCTGGATCCTGCTCAGCCAGAACGCCCAGGTCACCGGCTTCGACGGCACCACCCTCCAGCTCGGGTTCCCCAACGCCGGAGCCCGCGACAACTTCGCCAGCAGCGGCAGCGAGGACGTGCTGAAGGCGGTCCTGGCCGAGCAGTTCCAGGTCAACTGGAAGATCGACGCCGTGGTGGGCGGCGGTGGCCCGGCGGCCCCCGCCGGTCAGGCCGGTCCGGCCTCCTACGCGGCCCCGGCCGCCCCCGCGTACAGCCCGCCGCCCCCGCCCCCGGCCCCGTCCGCCCCGCAGTACCCGCCGCAGCAGCCCCAGCCCCCGCAGCAGTCACAGCAGCCCCAGCAGTCGCCTCCCGCCCCGCAGCCTCCCGTACAGCAGGCGCCCCCGCCGGTCGCGCCCGAGGACGACTTCGCGGAGGAGGACGATCCCGACCTCGTCGAGAGCGCGCTGACCGGACACGACCTGATCGTGCGCGAGCTCGGGGCCACCGTTGTGGAGGAATACACGAACGAGTAGCCCCTCCACATTGGGTGGCCGCACGAAACGCGCCACCCCGTCCGGGCTACCCTGGGCGGCGTGAAGGTCCTCGTCATCGGCGGCGGCGCCCGCGAACACGCCCTGTGCCGCTCTCTGTCCCTCGACCCCGACGTCTCCGCGCTGTACTGCGCTCCCGGCAACGCCGGCATCGCCGAGGTGGCCGAGCTCCGCCCGGTCGACGCCCTCGACGGCGATGCCGTCGCCGCTCTCGCCACCGAACTCGGCGCCGACCTGGTCGTCGTCGGCCCGGAGGCCCCGCTGGTCGCCGGGGTCGGCGACGCCGTCCGCGCGGCCGGCATCCCCGTCTTCGGCCCGTCCGGCGAGGCGGCGCAGCTGGAGGGCTCCAAGGCCTTCGCCAAGGACGTGATGGCCGCTGCCGGGGTCCCGACCGCGCGCAGCTACGTCTGCACCACCCCGGAAGAGGTGGACGCCGCCCTCGACGCCTTCGGCGCCCCGTACGTCGTCAAGGACGACGGGCTCGCGGCCGGCAAGGGCGTCGTCGTCACCGAGGACCTGGCCGCCGCCCGCGCCCACGCCCTCGCCTGCGACCGCGTGGTCATCGAGGAGTACCTCGACGGCCCCGAGGTCTCCCTCTTCGCCATCACCGACGGCGTCACCGTCCTCCCGCTCCAGCCCGCGCAGGACTTCAAGCGCGCGCTCGACGGCGACGAGGGCCCCAACACCGGCGGCATGGGCGCCTACTCCCCGCTCCCCTGGGCCGACCCGAAGCTGGTCGACGAGGTCATGGCGAGCGTGCTCCAGCCGACCGTCGACGAACTGCGCCACCGCGGCACGCCCTTCTCCGGGCTGCTCTACGCCGGCCTCGCGATCACCTCGCGCGGGGTGCGGGTCATCGAGTTCAACGCCCGCTTCGGCGACCCCGAGACCCAGGTGGTCCTGGCCCGGCTGCGCACCCCGCTCGCGAGCGTGCTGCTGAACGCCGCCCGCGGCACCCTGGACGCCGAACCCCCGCTCAGCTGGCGCGATGACGCGGCCGTCACGGTGGTCATCGCCTCCCACAACTACCCCGAGACCCCGCGCACCGGGGACCCGATCGAGGGCTTGGCCGAGGTGGCCGCCGAGGACGGACCCGATGCGTACGTGCTGCACGCCGGGACCCGGCGCGAGGGCGACGCCGTCGTCAGCGCGGGTGGCCGCGTGCTGTCGGTGACGGCGACCGGTTCCGATCTGGCGCAGGCCCGCGAGAAGGCGTATAAGGCCGTCTCGCGCATCCGGCTGGCCGGTTCGCAGCACCGCACGGACATTGCGGCCAAGGCGGCCGAAGGGCGCTGAACTGCGGCTCCGTGATCCCGCGGGCCCGGTGCGCACGAGGTGCGCGCCGGGCCCGCGCGCGTGCCCGCCTGCGACTGCATCCAGCCGCGTTCGAACGCACCCACCTTTGCCCAAAGCCATTCCATCGGGTGATCGTCACCCGGTCCGCCTGACGGCCGGGCGCGCCCCAACTAGGGTGCGATGCCAAGCATTCCGGCACTTGGCCCACCGGCATTGCGATGTCAGTGGCGGGTGTCACAGTGGGGGAGTGAGCAAAGCCGTCGCAGGGCAGAGGGGGTGAGGTCCGGCCGTGTCCGGAACCGGTTCGATCATGGAAGTGGGCGTGCCGTCCGCGCGGTCCCGCGCCCTGGCCGTGCTGCGCGTGCGCAGCAGGGCCCTGGCCCTCGGGCTGCTGCCCGCCGCCCTCGCGGTGGTGCTGGTGGCCGCCCGGATGACGGGCCGGCTGGCCGGTGATCCCTGGCCGGTGGTGACCCTGGCGGTGTGCGCGGTCGCCGCGCTGGTGCTGCTCGTCGGCGGGATCTTCGCCGCGGTGGTGCTGCGGGCAGGCCCCGCCGTGACCCCGACGGTGCCGCTGACCGAGGCCGCCGCGCCCGACCTCTACCGGCTCGTGCGGGATCTGGCCGACCGGATGGACGTCCCGGCCCCCTCCGCGATAGCCCTGACGCCGGACTGCGACAGCTGGCTGGAGGACCGCACCCACGCGGCCCACCGCCGCGGCGGCGCGCGGACGTCCGCCGGCATATCCGGCCCCGCCGGCCCGGAGTCCGAGCCCGGTGCGGCCCCCGTGCTGGTGATCGGGTCGCCGTTCCTGTGGTGGATGCGGGTCGCGGAGCTGCGGGCGGTGCTCGCGCCGGTCGTCGCCGGTACGGGCCCTTCGGCGCATCCGGACATAGCCGACGCCCGCGGCTTCGTGCGCGGCCTGGACGCCGCGGTGGACGTGGGCAACCGGCCCGGCCTCGGCTGGATCGCCGGGCCCGCCCGGCTGCTGCTGAGACTGTGCCGGGTGGATGCCGCCGAGATGGAGCGGGGGGTGGCCGCGGCCGCCTCGGAGCGTGCACAGGGTGTGGACTACGGGCTGCGCATCGTCGCCCAGGAGCAGGTCGGCCTCGCCTACGCGGGCTGGGACCGGCTGCTGACCCGGGTCGCGCTGCCCGCCTGGCGGATGGGCCGCTGGCCGGCGCGCCTGGACGCCGGAGTGGTCTCGGCGCTGACCGAGCTGTCCCGGCGGGACCGGCTGGCCGAGGGGTTCACCTCGCGGCTCGGCGAGCGCCCCGCCTGCGACCTGCTGGAGCAGCCCGGAGTCGTCGACGAGGCGGCTTCGCTGCTGGCCGCCCGGCTCTTCCACGGAGGTCCGGCCGAGCCCGGGCCGGAGTGGTCCCCGGTGGACTGGACGGCGTATCCGGAAGAGGTCGTGGACCGCAAGTGGCGCACGGAGGCGGCCCGCCTGCACACCGCGCTGGACGCCCTGTCCGTCCCGGCGGGCCTGCCGGCCGGTCCCGCGAGCCCGTCCTCAGTACCGCCCGGTCCGGCGGCTGCACCCGGCCCCGCCGGGGCGGGACCCCGATCGGCGGGATCCACCACCCTCGACCCCGAGGTCTTCGGCCCGCCGGAGGCGGACGGCTTCGCCGGGCCCACGCTGGAGCGGGTGCTGGGCTACCTGACCGACCCCGCCGGCGAAGGCGCGGCAGGGGAGGCGCTGGCCGGCCGGCTCACCGGGGACCTGGCGCGGGAGGAGAAAGCCGCGGGCCCGGGCGCCGGGGCCGGGAAGGCGCGCGGCGCGGATGCCGTGCCGCTGTTCCCGCTCCAGCCGCCCCGCACCGGCCGGGACCTGCTGGCCGACCACGTGACGGCGATGGTGTGCTGCGCCGCCGTGGACTCCGCAGGGGCCGCCCCGGGGCTGGACTGGCTCGACGGCCCGGTCCTGCTGGTCGGCGGCGAGCGCCGCTCCGACCTGGCGCCGCGCGTGCTGTCACTGGTGGAGGACGGGGACCCGGAACCCCTGCGCGACTGGCTCGCCGACCTCGGCGTCCGCCCGGAGAAGCCGGTCCGCCTGGTCTGAGGATCCGGGCGCGCCCCGCGTGCCCGGCAAGGGCCGCTCCGAAGGGCTACGCCTCGCACAAAAAACCGGACGCCAATGTTCCGGTCACGTCAATTCGCGACGAACGGTGACGGACTGCATGCGTTATGTGATGTGCTGGGTCCGATGAATGCCCGTTCGGGGGAGCGAGGGAGGGGAGCGGTCATGGGTGCGGACCAGATCCGGCGCTGGGAGTCAGGTGCGCTCGCGCACGCGGTCACCGACCCCTTCGGCCAGGGCCCCCTGCCCTGGTTCCGGGGCAGCGAGCTCTACTTCGACGACACCGGCCAGGTCGTCCCCTGGTACGTGGACCCGGCCGCCGCGGCCGCCGGCACCGGCCAGATCCCCCGCGCCCGCGGCACCGGCGGCCCCCGCACCGCCGACGACGTGCACCGCCAGATCAAGGGCTTCACCTCCACCGGAGCCGTCGCCCCCGGCCAGGCCATCGACTTCCACATCACCGTCGACCCGCCCCAGCAGTTCTCCGTCGACGTCTACCGGATCGGCCACTACGGCGGCGACGGCGCCTCCAAGATCACCACCAGCCCCCGCCTCTCCGGCATCGTCCAGCCGGCCCCCCTCGCCGCCGACCGCACCGTCTCCTGCCACCACTGGTGGCTGTCGTGGCGCCTCCAGGTCCCGTCCTACTGGAGCGTCGGCGCGTACGTGGCCGTCCTCACCACCGCCGACGGCTACCGCTCCCACATCCCCTTCACGGTCCGCGACGACCACCCCGCCGACCTCCTGCTCCTGCTGCCCGACATCACCTGGCAGGCCTACAACCTCTACCCGGAGGACGGCCGCACCGGCGCCAGCCTCTACCACGCCTGGGACGAGGACGGCCGGCTCCTCGGCGAGCAGGACGCCGCCATCACGGTCTCCTTCGACCGCCCCTACGCCGGCGCCGGCCTGCCCCTCCACGTCGGTCACGCCTACGACTTCATCCGCTGGGCCGAGCGCTACGGCTACGACCTCGCCTACGCCGACGCCCGCGACCTGCACGCCGGCCGCGTCGACCCCTCCCGCTACCGCGGCCTGGTCTTCCCCGGCCACGACGAGTACTGGTCCGCCCCCATGCGCCGCACCGTCGAGCGCGCCCGCGACCAGGGCACCTCCCTCGTCTTCCTCTCCGCCAACACCATGTACTGGCAGGTCGAGCTCGCCCCCTCCCCCTCCGGCGTCGACGACCGGCTCCTCACCTGTCGAAAACGCCGCGGCCCCGGCCGCCCCAGCCTCTGGCGCGAGGTGGACCGCCCGGAGCAGCAGCTGCTCGGCATCCAGTACGCGGGGCGGGTCCCCGAGCCCGCGCCCCTGATCGTGCGCAACGCCACGCACTGGCTCTGGGACTCCACCGGCGCCGCCGAGAACGACGAACTGCCCGGCCTGGTCGCCGGCGAGGCCGACCGGTACTTCCCGCGCACCCAGCTCCCCGAGCACCAGGACCGCATCCTGCTCGCGCACTCCCCGTACCTCGACAGCGAGAACCACCGCCGCCACCAGGAGACCTCCCTCTACCGGGCACCCAGCGGCGCCCTGGTCTTCGCCTCCGGCACCTTCGCCTGGTCCCCGGCTCTCGACCGCCCCGGGCACGTCGACGAGCGGGTCCAGCGGGCCACGGCCAACCTCCTCGACCGGATCTGCAAGAGGGACTGACACCCCCTGGCCGGGGCAGGAGCGCCCGTACGGGAGAATGGTCTGGCGCTCGTACAGAACCACAGGGAGACCCCGTGTCCGGATTCGTCGAAAAGCCCGAGCCGGTCCAGGTGCCCGGCCTCGTCCACCTCCACACCGGCAAGGTCCGCGACCTCTACCGCGACGAGGACGACCGTCTCGTCATGGTCGCCAGCGACCGGATGTCCGCCTACGACTGGGTGCTCCCCACCGAGATCCCGGACAAGGGCCGCGTCCTGACCCAGCTCTCCCTGTGGTGGTTCGACCAGCTCGCGGACCTCGTCCCGAACCACGTCCTCTCCACCGACCTGCCCGCCGGCGCCCCCGCCGACTGGGCCGGCCGTACCCTGATCTGCAAGAACCTCGACATGGTCCCGGTGGAGTGCGTGGCCCGCGGCTACCTCACCGGCTCCGGCCTCGCCGAGTACGTGCAGACCCGTACCGTCTGCGGACTCGCGCTCCCCGAGGGGCTCGTCGACGGCTCCGAGCTGCCCGCCCCGATCTTCACCCCGGCCGCCAAGGCCGCGGTCGGCGAGCACGACGAGAACGTCTCCTACGAGGAGGTCGCCCGCACCGCCGGCCCCGAGACGGCCGCGCTGCTGCGCCAGACCACCCTGGCCGTATACGGCCGCGCCCGGGACATCGCCCGCGAGCGCGGGATCATCCTGGCGGACACCAAGTTCGAGTTCGGCTTCGACCCGAAGGACGGCACGCTGGTCGCCGCCGACGAGGTGCTGACCCCCGACTCCTCCCGCTTCTGGCCGGCCGACCAGTGGGAGCCGGGCCGCACGCAGCCCTCCTTCGACAAGCAGTACGTCCGCAACTGGCTGACCTCCCCGGCCTCCGGCTGGAACGCGAAGGGCGAACTCCCGCCGCCGCCCCTCCCGCAGGAGGTCGTCGAGCAGACCCGCGCCAAGTACGTCGAGGCCTACGAGCGCCTCACCGGCCTGACCTGGAGCTGAGCGGTCCGGACACGACGAAGGCCCCGATCGGTGATCGGGGCCTTCGCACTCTGAGCGGACAACGAGACTCGAACTCGCGACATCCACCTTGGCAAGGTGGTGCTCTACCAACTGAGCTATGTCCGCATGCGCCGTAGCGCGGGACCCACTATACCCAACCTCGCTCGCGTGCGAGACGCACCGCCGTGTGCCGGTTCTCGGCCCCCAGCTTCGTCGCCGCCGAGGACAGGTAGTTCCGTACGGTGCCCTGCGAGAGCGAGGCCCGCTCGGCGATCTCCGCGACCGGCGCCCCGTCCGCCGCGAGCTCCAGCACCTCCGCCTCCCGGGCGGTCAGCGGCGAGTCCCCCGCGCTGATCGCGTCGGCCGCCAATTCCGGGTCCACGTAGCGTCCTCCGGCGTGCACGGTGCGGATCAGCTCCGCCAGCCGCTGCGCCGAGACCGTCTTCGGCGCGAAGGCCCGCACCCCCGCCGCCAGAGCCCGCTTCAGGTGTCCCGGCCGGCCGTGACTCGTCACGATCATGGTCTTGCAGTCGGGGAGCTCGGCCCGCAGCGATGTGGCGACGCTCACACCGTCCGCGCCCGGCATCTGCAGGTCCAGCACCGCCACGTCCGGCCGGTGGGCCCGCGCCATGGCCAGCGCCTCCGGCCCGGAGGCCGCCTCGGCGACGACCACCAGATCGTCCTCCAGGGCCAGCAGCGCGGCCAGCGCGCCCCGGATCAGGTGCTCGTCATCGGCCAGCAGTACCCGTACGAGGCTCACGCCCGCACCTCCAGTCGTCGTGTCCGCGGTTCCGGGATCTCGGCCCGCAGCCGGAAGCGGCCGCCCTCGGCCGGTCCCGCCAGCAAGGTCCCCTCCACCGCCGCGAGCCGCTCGCGCAGCCCCGCCAGTCCCGAGCCGGGCGGCCCGGCCGGGGTCTCGGGCGCCCCGTCGTTCTCCACCAGCAGCGTCACGGAGCCCCCTTCGGGCGCTGTCAGCCGGATCAGGCAGCTCTGCGCGTTCCCGTGCCGCAGCACGTTCGTCGTCGCCTCCCGCACCACCCAGCCGAGCGCCGACTGCACCTCGGCGGGCAGTGCCCGCGCACCCGCCCCGTATTCGACCCGGCAGTCCATCCCGGCCGCCCTCAGCACCCCGCGGGCGCCCTCCAGCTCCACCGTGAGATCCGCCTCCCGGTAGCCGCGCACGACGTCGCGCACCTCCCGCTGCGACTCGCGCGCGATCCGCTGCACCTCGATCATCTGGTCCACCGCCTCCGGGCGTTCGCGGCGCGCCAGCTGTACGGCCAGCTCGCTCTTGAGCGCGATCACCGCCAGGTTGCGGCCCATCACGTCGTGCAGGTCCCGCCCGAACCGCAGCCGCTCCTCGGCCACCGCCAGCTGCGCCTGGAGCTCCCGGGCCCGGTCCAGCTCGTAGACGGTCCTCAGCAGCCACGAGGAGAACCCGCAGGCCAGGGTCATCAGCAGGCTGACGAACAGGACCCCGAGCCCGTAGCCGGCGGCCTCCACGGCCGGATGCCCGGCGGCGAGCGCCCCGCCCGCCGCGATGGCCGTCGCACCCGGGGGTATGAGCATCATGTGGCGGACCCTGCGCGTGCTCAGGGTCAGCGAACCCGTCCCGAAGCCCAGCATGTTGACCACGAGGGTGGGAGCCACGTGCTCGCTCTCGATGATCCGGGCCGAGCGCAGCGCCAGCACGGCCAGGCAGCTCGCGACCGTCACCACCAGCACCGCCACCGTCAGCCGCACGGGCCGCTCCCGGCGCTCCAGGACCCAGTCCAGCGCCCTGGAGGACAGCACTCCGCACAGCGCGATCTGCGCGAGCAGGGGCAGCACCAGGGCCGCGGTGACGACGCCCCCGCCCACCGGCGCCAACCCGAGCAGGACCGCGAGGGCCTCAAGGGCCACGAGGAAGTGGAACGACCAGCGGGTGTACAGCTCGACCTTCGCCGCGCTGCTGCGCCCCGTCCACCAACCCGTCAGCTTCGACACGTCCTCGTCCCCCCGGCGGTCTTCCCAGCGGCGCGTTCCCGGCGGAACCACCGCCGGACAGCAAACACGGTGATCACGATCCGGGCCAATGTGGTGAGCGCGGCTGCCGGAATCCAGACTCGCGCCGTCCGGGCGGCGCCGGCAGTGCGCGCCGTCATGATCCGCCATGACATTTGTCAGCGGCCGGAGGGAAACACGAAGAAGGCCCCGGTCGTAATGACCGGGGCCTTCTCCTTGTGGAGCGGACGACGCGACTCGAACGCGCGACATCCACCTTGGCAAGGTGGTGCTCTACCAACTGAGCTACGTCCGCATGTACTGCGTGCACTGCCTGGGCAATGCGTGCATCACTCTACCTGATCCACCGTGGTGGTCGGTAAACCGATGCAGAGCGGGTGACAGGGATCGCACACTGCGCCTTCCCCCTGGAAGGAGGATGTTCTGCTACTGAACTACACCCGCACGACTTCGGGGCTTCGACCTTGCGGCCTCGCCCCTCGGCGTGATCCAGACTCTAGCCGACCCATGGGGGTGGATGGCAAATCGGCCCTCAGTGCGCCGCGTTGTAGGCCTCGTAGATCTTCTTGGGGATGCGGCCGCGCGGCGGCACCTCGTACTGGTTGGACCGGGCCCAGGCCCGGACGACCGCCGGGTCCGGCGCGATGGAGGTGTGCTTGAAGGTCTTCCCCGAGCGCGACTGCCGGCGGCCGGCGGCCACGAACGGGGCCAGGCCCTTCCGCAGTTTCTTTGCGTTCGCCACATTGAGGTCGATCTCGTACGACTTACCGTCCAGAGCGAACACGACCGTTTCCGCCGCTTCCCCGCCGTCGATGTCATCGGAGAGGGTGACCACTACGCGCTGCGCCACGGATATCGGTCCCTTCGCGCGACCCGCCGCCACCTGCTGACGTGCGGCGATGTCGCCTGTGTGGATGTTTCGGGGCAATGCATCTTTCCACGGGAATCCCGGGTGATTCCTTTGTACCGCGATTCCCATTGCATTGCGAAGCCCAGTTAATTGTCTCCGCGTGTCCCGCCGCAATCCCGGGCACGTGGTTTTCCGGGGGATTTTGCGAAGCGTTGGTGAAGCCGAAACCGCTCGGCGATCACGCTCCATGGATATCTACCCGCGTAGAAATTTCGGCCGGGTACGCTGAGGGAACCGCCTTCGCACCAACCACCTCATCGGGAGTGCCAGTGGCACGCGTCGTAGTCGACGTCATGCTCAAGCCGGAGATCCTCGACCCCCAGGGCCAGGCGGTGCAGCGTGCACTGCCGCGCCTGGGCTTCGAGGGCATCGCCGACGTCCGCCAGGGGAAGCGCTTCGAACTGGAAGTGGAGGGACCGGTCGACCAGGCCGCCCTCGACCGCATCCACAAGATGGCCGAAACGTTCCTCGCCAACACCGTCATCGAAGACTTCACCGTGAAGGTCGAGGCCTGACGGTGACCACACGCATCGGAGTCGTCACGTTCCCCGGAACGCTCGACGACCGTGACTCGCTGCGCGCCGTCCGCCTCGCGGGGGCCGAGCCGGTCTCGCTCTGGCACCGCGACAAGGACCTGCACCAGGTCGACGCGGTCGTCCTCGCGGGCGGCTTCTCCTACGGGGACTACCTGCGCGCCGGAGCCATCTCCCGCTTCTCGCCGGTGATGGAGACCATCATCGAGCAGGCCAGGGCGGGCATGCCCGTCCTCGGCATCTGCAACGGCTTCCAGGTCCTCACCGAGGCCCACCTGCTGCCGGGGGCGATGCTCCGCAACAACCACCTGCACTTCATCTGCCGCGACCAGAAGCTGCGGGTGGAGAACGCGGAGACCGCGTGGACCGGCGACTACACCGCCGGCCAGGAGATCTCCGTACCGCTCAAGAACATGGACGGCCGCTACGTCGCCGACGAGCGCACGCTCGACGAACTGGAGGCCGAAGGCCGAGTGGCCTTCCGGTACCTCGACGTGAACCCCAACGGCTCCCTCCGCGACATCGCCGGCATCACCAACGCGGCGGGCAACGTCGTCGGCCTCATGCCGCACCCCGAGCACGCGGTCGAGCCGCTGATCGGGACGGGCCGCACCGACGGCCTCGGATTCTTCACCTCGATCCTGAAGAAGCTGGTCAACGCATGAGCCTCGACACCGTCAAGCACGCCACGGAGACCCCGGAGGCGGCGCAGCCCTGGAAGGAACTCGGCCTCAAGGAGGACGAGTACGCCCGCATCCGGGAGATCCTCGGCCGCCGGCCCACCGGCGCCGAGCTCGCCATGTACTCGGTCATGTGGTCCGAGCACTGCTCGTACAAGAGCAGCAAGGTCCACCTGAAGCAGTTCGGCGAGAAGGCCCCGGAGAACGACGCCATGCTCGTCGGCATCGGCGAGAACGCCGGTGTCGTGGACGTCGGCCAGGGCTACGCGGTCACCTTCAAGGTCGAGTCGCACAACCACCCGTCGTACATCGAGCCCTACCAGGGCGCGGCCACGGGCGTCGGCGGCATCGTCCGCGACATCCTCGCCATGGGCGCCCGTCCGGTCGCCGTCGTGGACCCGCTGCGCTTCGGCGCGGCCGACCACCCCGACACCAAGCGCGTGCTGCCGGGCGTGGTCGCGGGCATCGGCGGCTACGGCAACTGCCTGGGCCTGCCCAACATCGGCGGCGAGGTCGTCTTCGACGCCTGCTACCAGGGCAACCCCCTCGTCAACGCCGGCTGCATCGGCGTGATGAAGCACGAGGACATCCACCTCGCCAAGGCCTCCGGCCCCGGCAACAAGGTCATCCTCTACGGCGCCCGCACCGGCGGCGACGGCATCGGCGGAGTCTCGGTCCTCGCGTCCGAGACCTTCGACGACACCAAGCCCACCAAGCGCCCCGCGGTGCAGGTCGGCGACCCCTTCCAGGAGAAGCTCCTCATCGAGTGCACCCTGGAGATCTTCAAGGAGAAGCTGGTCGCCGGCATCCAGGACCTCGGCGGCGCCGGGCTCTCCTGCGCCACCTCCGAGCTGGCCTCCGCGGGCTCCGGCGGCATGCGCGTCGAGCTGGACACCGTCCCGCTGCGCGACGCGACGCTCTCGCCCGAGGAGATCCTCATGAGCGAGTCGCAGGAGCGCATGTGCGCGATCGTCGAGCCGCAGCACGTCGAGCGCTTCATGGAGATCTGCGAGAAGTGGGACGTCATCGCCACCGTCATCGGTGAGGTGACCGACGGCGAGCGCCTGGAGATCTTCTGGCACGGCGAGCAGATCGTGGACGTGCCCCCGGGCACCGTCGCCCACGAGGGTCCGGTCTACAACCGCCCCTACGCGCGCCCCTCCTGGCAGGACGCCCTCCAGGCGGACGACGCGGGCAAGCTGCCGCGGCCGGAGACCTCCGAGGAACTGCGCGCGCAGGTCCTGGCCCTGGTCTCCTCCCCGAACCAGGCCTCGAAGTCGTGGGTCACCGACCAGTACGACCGCTTCGTGCAGGGCAACACCGTCCTGTCGCAGCCCGAGGACGCGGGCATGGTCCGCATCGACGAGGAGTCGAACCTCGGCGTGGCCATGGCGACGGACGGCAACGGCCGCTACGCCAAGCTCGACCCGTACACGGGCGCGCAGCTGGCGCTCGCGGAGTCGTACCGCAACGTGGCCGCGACCGGAGCCAAGCCCCTCGCGATCTCCGACTGCCTGAACTTCGGTTCCCCCGAGGACCCGGACGTCATGTGGCAGTTCGCCGAGGCCACCCGCGGTCTCGCGGACGGCTGCCTGGAGCTGGGCACCCCGGTGACCGGCGGCAACGTCTCGCTCTACAACCAGACCGGCGACATCGCGATCCACCCGACCCCGGTCGTGGCGGTCCTCGGTGTCATCGACGACGTCAACCGCCGCACGCCGATGGCGTTCGCGGAGGCCGGCCAGCTGCTGTACCTGCTGGGCGACACGGCCGAGGAGTTCGGCGGCTCGGCCTGGTCCCAGGTCGTCCACGACCACCTCGGAGGCATGCCGCCGAAGGTGGACCTGGCGCGCGAGAAGCTGCTGGCCGAGATCCTGATCTCCGCCTCCCGCGACGGCATGATCGACGCGGCGCACGACCTGTCCGACGGCGGCGTGATCCAGGCGCTCACCGAGTCCTGCCTCAAGGGCGGCAACGGCGCGCGCGTGGTCGTCCCCGAGGGCCTGGACGCCTTCACCTTCCTGTTCTCCGAGTCCGCGGGCCGTGCCATCGTGGCGGTTCCGCGCAGCGAGGAGCTCCGCTTCACCGACATGTGCGGTGCGCGGGGCCTGCCGGTCGCCCGCATCGGCGTGGTGGACGGCGAGGAGATCGAGGTCCAGGGCGAGTTCACCCTTCCCCTCGCGGAGCTCCGCGAGGCCCACGAGGCGACGATCCCGGCCCTGCTGGCCTGATCCGCCGCCGAACGCGCACGAGCCCCCGCCCGGATTCCCTCCGGGCGGGGGCTCGGCCGTGTTGGTAGCGTCGCCCGCGTCGTCGCTGGTGTACGAACGGGGGTCGGGGATGTTCGAACCACTGCAGCCGTCGAGCGGGGGTCCACTGCCGGACCGGGGCCGGTGGCGCAACGCGGTCAACGCGCTGGTCTGCCTGGCCGGCGTGGGCGGCCTCGCCTTCGGCGGCTGGGCGCTGTACGACTCGTACCAGTCCTGGCAGCACCGGGGGGAGAGCCGCACCGCGATCCGCGCGGCGTGCGCGGACCTGCTGGATCCCGATGCGGTGATGCGGCTGGACGGGGGCCGGGACTGGCTGGTGCCGAGCGAGGTCAAGAGCCGCAAGCAGCTGGACCTGGGGCAGCTGCCGGACGAGTGCATGCTGCTCTCCTCGTACGACGAGGGGGGCAAGACCCGGTGGACCACGTACTTCGGACTGAAGGTGCACTCGCTGCCCCAGCAGGGTCTGCACGTGCTCGACACCGACGACGATCCGTTCCGCACGTGGAGCCAACGGGCCGCCGGGACGGACCTCACCGACGAGGTGGCCGATCCGCTGCCCGCCCCCCTCGGGGACGGCCGTGCCGGAACCTACTCCGGCCGAACCGTCTCCGTCACCGCCGTCTGCGCGCAGCCCGTCGCCGGGGTGACCTCCTTCCGTGCCACCGCGACCGCCCGGTACGGCGACCCGACCGACCAGGACCGCAAGGCCCTGGCCGTGCTGGCCCGGACGGCGGCCCTCACGGCGGCGGAGCGCGCCGGCTGCGCCGCCACCGCGCCCGAACTGCCCGCCGCCCTGCCCGCGCAGGGGCGCGCCCTCGGCCCCGCGGAGCAGGGCACCGGCAGCTGCGCCTGGTACGCGGCCTTCCTGCGCGGCCGCCAGGACAGGGAGCGGCTCCCCGACAAGGCACTCGGCGTACCGGTGTCGGAGCACGGCGGGATCGAGTCCTGCGTGCTGGCCATGGACACCGACACCCGAAAGGGCGTCGAGCCCCGGCTCCTCGCGGAGGGTGTGGCCTACGGCGGCCCCAGCGAGCGCTGGACCAACCCCTGGTGGCTGCGGACCTTCTCCTCCTTCGGCGACGACGCGGCCGGAACCCAGTGGGAAGCGGGTGCGACCAAGGCCACCGCGATCGCCGCCGGCCAGGCGGGACGGGGGTACCGCCTCCTGTACGCCTCGGCCACCTGCCAGGGCCGCCCCGCCGTCCTCGGCATGACCGCGTCCTTCCGGTACGACACGGTGCTCGGCCCCCGCTTCGACGAGGTCTTCAAGGCCTACGCCACCGACACCGCTCAGCGGCGGGGATGCACCGAACTGGTGCTGCCCGCGCCCGAGTAGGGTCGGGACATGCCGCCCGCCAAGAAGAAGCCGCGTACCTACGACTCCGCGAAGATCCGTGCCGCGGTCACCGCGCAGTTCGGGCATGTGGCCCGGGCCGTTCGGGAGTTGAGCCCCGAGCAGCTGGCGCGGCCGAGCGGGCTCGGGGAGTGGACCGTGGCCGAGCTCGCCGCGCACATCGCGTGGATCGCGGACTCGCTCGCCGGCGGCCTCGCCCGCCCGCCCGCCGCCATCGCCGAGCTGACGGCCGTCGAGTGGCCCTCCGCCACCGCCTCGCTCGCCGGGCAGATCTCCGAGGCCGCCCGGGAGACCCTCGACGGGGCCCCGCTGCCCGAGCTGTTCGACCGGGCGGCCGCCCGCATGGCCGAGGCACTGGCGGCCCATCCGGACCAGCGCGTCCTGGACCTGTGGATCGGGGCCATGACCCTGGCCGACTTCCTGGTCACCCGGACCGTGGAGCTGGTGGTCCACACCGACGACCTGAACCGGGCCACCGGACTGGACATCCCGATCGAACGCCAGGCCCTGGCCGCCTGCACCCGGCTGCTCGCCGACTACCTCGCCCTCACCGCGCCCGGCGGCTCCGTCGAGGTGCGGATCCCGCCCTTCGCGGTGGTCCAGTGCATCGAGGGCCCCCGGCACACCCGCGGCACCCCGCCGAACGTGGTGGAGACCGATCCGCTGACCTGGCTCCGCCTCGCGACGGGCCGTACGCGATGGGCGCAGGCCCTGGACGCGGCGCGGGTCAGCGCCAGCGGCGAGCGGGCCGACCTGTCGGCGCTGCTGCCCCTGATGAGCTGAGGGTGGAACCGCCCGCCGGTCCGGCCCGTCACAGGAACATGCGTACCCTCCGGCACGTCCCCGTCCGCCTGGCCCTCGTACCGGCTCTCGTACCGGCCCTCGCCCTGGCCCTCACCGCCTGCGGCCGGAGCACGGAGAGCGGGTCCCGTACGCTCCCCGACCCGGTCGGATCCTGGGCCGTCGAATCCCTGACCTCCGGCGGCCGCACCCTGCACGCGCCCGACAGCGCCCGCGTCGACCTCGCGGAGCACGAGGCCAAGGGCAACTACGGCTGCAACGGCTTCATGGCCGCGGTCGTGTTCTCCGGGACCTCCGCGGTGACCGTCACCCCCGGTCCCACGACCGCCATGGCCTGCGAGAACATCGAATTCGAGACGGAGTTCGCGAAGCTCTTCAAGGGTCGGCTGACCATCGACCGGGGGCCCGACCGCCTGACCCTGAAGACCGCCGACGGGAACACCATCGCCATGACCCCCAAGCCCCCGGCCGCGGACGCCCCGCTGACCGCGACCCAGTGGACGGTCGAGTCGCTGATCAGCGGCGAGACCGCCTCCTCGATCCCCGCGGAGGCGGCCGGCAGGGCCCGGTTCACCCTGGCCGCCGACGGCACCGCGAGCGGCGTCCTCGGCTGCAACCGGTTCAGCGCCAAGGCCACCGTCGAGGGATCCACGCTCACCTTCGGGCCGGTCACCTCCACCCGCATGGCCTGCGAGGGCCCGGCGGGCGAGGTGGAGCGGGCGCTGACCGACCTGTTCGGCAGCGGCCCGCTCACCTGGAAGATCCACGACCGGGCGCTGACCCTCACCGCCGCCGACGGCAAGGGCCTGACCGCCAGGGCGGGCTCCGCCGCCGAATAGCGCGGCTCAGGCGGGGTACGGCAGCAGCCCCGCGTTCACGGACTCCCAGGCCGTCCGCAGCTCCGCCAGCCGGGCCGGCTCCACCGCGGCCCTGTCGGCCTGCTCGCGGACGTCGCCGGCCAGGTTGAACAGCTGGTCCTTGCCCGCCTTGCCGCGGTAGTACTTCCAGTCGCCGCGGCGCAGCGCCCGCTCCCCGCGGACCCGCCAGAACAGGTTCCGCTCGGCGACCTCCTCCCCGCGCAGCAGGTACCCGGCCAGGCTCACCCCGTCCAGCGGGTACGCCGGGTGCGGCCGGGCCCCGGCGACCTCCAGCAGCGTCGCCGTCCAGTCCGGGCTGAAGACGGGGACGTGGCTGACCTGCCCGCCGTCCAGGCGCGCGGGCCAGCGCACGATGTTCGGCACCCGGATCCCGCCCTCCTGGAGCGAGGCCTTGTTGCCCGACAGCGGCCAGTTGTAGGAGAACCGCTCGCCGCCGTTGTCGCTGGAGAAGACCACGATGGTGTCGCGGGCCTGCCCGGAGCGGTCGAGGGCGCGCAGCACCTCGCCGACCGAACGGTCGAGGTCCTCGACCATCTGCTTGTACTTCTCGACGGAGCCGCCGTCCTGGTGCCACAGGGCGCGCCCGTCGCCCGCCTTGATCCGCCGGACGATCTCGGCGCTCTGCTCCGTGTCCCCGTCGGCGATCCACGGCCAGTGCGGGGTGGTGAAGTTCAGGTTCAGCAGCCACGGCTTGCCGTGGTGGTCGCGGGAGACGTACTCGCTCGCCCGCTCCGTGATGATCCGCGTGTAGTAGCGCAGGTCCTTGTACTCGGCGTCGCCCTCGTAGAGGTCGTACTCGCCGGCCAGACCCAGCTTGGAGTAGTACTCCAGGGCCCCGCCGAAGTTGCCGAAGAACTCGTCCCAGCCGGACTTCGTCGGGCTGTAGTCGGGCAGGTAGCCCGCGTGCCACTTGCCGATCAGCGCGGTGGCGTAGCCGGACTCCTTCAGCAGCGAGGCCAGCGTCGGGTGCGTGGGCTCCAGGCCCGCCGACTTGTCGGCGATCGGCTCGGCGAGCCCGCCCTTGGTACGGGCCGGGTAGCGGCCCGTGTACAGGCTGAACCGGGTCGGCGAGCAGGTCGCGGAGCCCGAGTAGGCGTCGGTGAAGCGGACGCCCTGGCGGGCCAGGCGGTCCAGGTTCGGGGTCTTGATGTGCGGGGAGCCGTACGAGGACAGGTCCGCCCAGCCCAGGTCGTCACCCAGGATGAACAGGATGTTCGGGCGGCGGGACTGCCGGCCGCGCGCGGCCCGGAACGGGCGCTCCTCCGGGGCGGCCCGATCGGCCTCGGCGGCGTCGGCCGGGCCGGCCCCCAGACCCACCGCGGCGGCGGCCGCGGTCGCTCCGACGGCGCCCCCGAAGGCACGGCGGGACAGCTTGCTGTTGGACGAAGACACAGGTACTCCAAGGCACAGCTCGGCCACCCCGACCCGGGCGGGCGCGGGGACGGCGCGCGGCACGGCAGGGCGGGGCTGGGCGGAGCGAAACGAGAAAGGAAGCGGAAGAGTTGTGGCTACGCGGAACAGCGACAGATGGCGCTCGCGACACGGACCAGGTCCACGTGCCGGCGCTCGACGAGGGTGACGGAACGGTCACCGAGGGGCTGCATGGGTCGAGAGCCTGTCCGAATGCCCTTGTAGCTGTCAACAAAGGCATCCGCATACCGAGACGGGGGCACGCGGTCACCCTCTGTGCTGTGAGATTTCCCGGGGCTCCCGAATTCGGACCAGTGGTCGATCTCGCCTACACTCGGTGGCGTGCCTCGTGGTGATGGACGACTCAACCACGACCTGCTCCCCGGCGAAAAGGGCCCCCAGGACGCTTGCGGCGTCTTCGGTGTCTGGGCTCCGGGTGAAGAGGTCGCCAAGCTCACCTACTTCGGACTGTATGCATTGCAGCACCGCGGACAAGAGTCCGCGGGCATCGCTGTGAGCAACGGTTCCCAGATCCTCGTCTTCAAGGACATGGGCCTCGTTTCCCAGGTCTTCGACGAAACCTCTCTCGGCTCGCTCCAGGGTCATATCGCGGTCGGTCACGCCCGCTACTCGACCACCGGAGCCTCCGTCTGGGAGAACGCGCAGCCCACTTTCCGCGCGACCGCCCACGGCTCCATTGCCCTGGGTCACAACGGCAACCTGGTGAACACCGCCGAGCTCGCCGAGATGGTCGCCGACCTCCCCCGTCAGGACGGGCGCGCCACCCAGGTGGCCGCCACCAATGACACCGACCTGGTCACCGCCCTGCTCGCCGGACAGATCGACGAGGACGGCAGGCCCCTGACCATCGAGGAGTCGGCCGCCAAGGTCCTCCCGCAGGTCAAGGGCGCCTTCTCGCTCGTCTTCATGGACGAGGGGACGCTCTACACCGCCCGTGACCCGCAGGGCATCCGCCCGCTGGTCCTCGGCCGCCTGGAGCGCGGCTGGGTGGTCGCGAGCGAGACCGCCGCCCTCGACATCTGCGGCGCCAGCTTCGTCCGCGAGGTCGAGCCGGGCGAGCTCATCGCGATCGACGAGAACGGCCTGCGCACCTCGCGCTTCGCGGAAGCGAAGCCCAAGGGCTGTGTCTTCGAGTACGTCTACCTGGCGCGCCCGGACACCGACATCGCCGGCCGCAACGTCTACCTCTCGCGCGTCGAGATGGGCCGCCGCCTGGCCAAGGAAGCCCCTGTCGAGGCCGACCTGGTGATAGCGACGCCGGAGTCCGGCACGCCCGCCGCCGTCGGTTACGCGGAGGCCAGCGGGATCCCGTACGGCTCCGGCCTGGTCAAGAACGCCTACGTCGGCCGGACCTTCATCCAGCCCTCGCAGACGATCCGCCAGCTCGGCATCCGCCTGAAGCTCAACCCCCTCAAGGAAGTCATCCGGGGCAAGCGCCTGGTGGTCGTCGACGACTCGATCGTCCGCGGCAACACCCAGCGCGCCCTGGTCAAGATGCTCCGCGAGGCCGGTGCGGCCGAGGTCCACATCCGGATCTCCTCGCCGCCGGTGAAGTGGCCGTGCTTCTTCGGCATCGACTTCGCCACCCGGGCCGAGCTGATCGCCAACGGCATGACGGTCGACGAGATCGCCACGTCGCTCGGCGCGGACTCGCTCTCGTACATCTCGCTCGACGCGATGATCGAGGCGACCACCATCCAGAAGCCCAACCTCTGCCGTGCCTGCTTCGACGGCGAGTACCCGATGGAGCTGCCCGACCCGCAGCTCCTGGGCAAGCAGCTGCTGGAGTCCGAGCTGGCCGGCGGCACGGACGCCGCCGACGCGCTCCGCCGCCCGTAACCCGGAGCCCCCCGGACTCCGTCCGGGGGGACCCCCAGGCTCAACCTGCGCCGGGCCCTGTCTTTGAGGCTTATCCGGGGGCCCGGCACCCTACGCAGTAACGACACGAAAGCTCTCTCCTGTCATGACAGAGAAGACCACCGGTGCCAGCTACGCAGCCGCAGGCGTGGACATCGAAGCGGGAGACCGCGCCGTCGAGCTGATGAAGGAGTGGGTGAAGAAGACGCAGCGCCCCGAGGTCCTCGGCGGCCTCGGCGGCTTCGCCGGCCTCTTCGACGCCTCCGCCCTCAAGCGCTACGAGCGCCCGCTGCTCGCCTCCGCCACCGACGGGGTCGGCACCAAGGTCGACATCGCCCGCCAGATGGGCGTGTACGACACCATCGGCCACGACCTGGTCGCGATGGTCATGGACGACATCGTGGTCTGCGGTGCCGAGCCGCTCTTCATGACCGACTACATCTGCGTCGGCAAGGTGCACCCCGAGCGGGTCGCGGCCATCGTCAAGGGCATCGCCGAGGGCTGTGTCCTCGCCGGCACCGCCCTCGTCGGCGGCGAGACCGCCGAGCACCCGGGCCTCCTGGGCCCGGACGACTTCGACGTGGCGGGCGCCGGCACCGGTGTCGTCGAGTACGACCGCCTGCTCGGCGCCGATCGCATCCGTACGGGGGACGCCGTCATCGCGATGGCATCGTCCGGCCTTCACTCGAACGGGTACTCGCTGGTCCGGCACGTCCTCTTCGACCGGGCCGGGATGTCCCTGGAGCAGGAGATCGCGGAGCTGGGCCGCACCCTCGGCGAGGAGCTCCTGGAGCCCACCAAGATCTACTCGCTGGACTGCCTCGCCCTCACCCGTACGGCCGAGGTGCACGCCTTCTCGCACATCACCGGCGGCGGCCTCGCGGCGAACCTGGCCCGGGTCATCCCGGATCACCTGCACGCCACGGTCGACCGTACGACCTGGGCCCCCGGCGCGATCTTCGACCTGGTCGGCAAGGCCGGACAGGTGGAGCAGCTGGAGCTGGAGAAGACCCTGAACATGGGCGTCGGCATGATGGCCGTCGTTCCGCAGGAGTCGGTCGAGGTGGCGCTGACCGCGCTGGCCGACCGGGGCGTCGACGCCTGGGTCGCGGGAGAGATCCTGGACCGCGGCGACCACACCGAGGGCGCGACCCTCACCGGTACCTACGCGAGCTGAGCAGCACTGAAACCCGGCCCGGGGCGATGCCCTGGACCGGGTTTCAGCTATATGACCTGCTGTGCAGACGCCCTAGGACGTCAAGCGCCGCGACGCTGTGCCGACGGACCGGACTCTTCGTCCTCATCGTCGTCGTTGTAGAGAGCCGCGTACTTGGCGTACGGGTCGTCGTCGTCCAGATCGTCATCGACTTCGACCGGCTCGCTGACAGGCAGCGGCTCCGTCGGCGATGCGCCCAGCTCATTGGCCAGACGCGAGAGGTCAGTCCCGCCGCTGTTGTACTTCAGCTGGCGGGCGACCTTTGTCTGCTTGGCCTTGGCCCGGCCGCGCCCCATGGCTCGACCCCCTCGGTGACGGGGCTCGACGGCCCCAGAGTCTGACACGCGTTCATGGTTCGGAGCGGGCTCTCCGTGGAGAGACCGTCCGTAGGGGTTTAACGGTACCTGCTTCCGCGGCCATACGGTACGCCGCCCGCATGACGCGCCTTGGTGCAGAACCAACAAGGCGCCCCGTCCTCGCTGGTCAACCGCGATTTTAACCCTTTCCTGGCGGACGACCCGCCGAAGCGCAGTGAGTTCCGTCTCGCCGCGCCCCGGCGGGCCCGCCCGTCAGCCCCGGAAGGTCAGACCCGGCGCGCGGCGCGGGCGTCCGCCATCCGCTGCTCGGCGATCCGGTCCGCGGCCGCGGCCGGCGGGATGCCGTCCACCTTCGCGCGAGCAAAGATCTCGAGGGTGGTGTCGAAGATCTTCGTGGCCTTGGCCTTGCAGCGGTCGAAGTCGAAACCGACCAGCTCGTCGGCGACCTGGATCACGCCGCCCGCGTTGACCACGTAGTCCGGGGCGTAGAGGATCCCGCGGTCTTCGAGGTCCTTCTCGATGCCGGCGTGGGCGAGCTGGTTGTTCGCCGCACCGCAGACGATCTTCGCGGTCAGGACCGGCACCGTCTCGTCGTTCAGGGCGCCGCCGAGCGCGCAGGGGGCGTAGATGTCCAGGCCCTCCACGCGGATCAGCGCGTCCGTGTCGGCGACCGCGGTGACCTTGCCCGGGTGCTTGTCGAGGATCCGCTGGACGGACTCCTCGCGGACATCCGTGATCACGACCTCGGCGCCGTCCTCGAGGAGGTGCTCGACGAGGTAGTGGCCCACCTTGCCGACGCCCGCCACCGCGACCTTGCGGCCGCGCAGGGTCGGGTCGCCCCACAGGTGCTGGGCGCTGGCGCGCATGCCCTGGAAGACACCGAAGGCGGTGAGTACCGAGGAGTCGCCCGCGCCGCCGTTCTCGGGGGAGCGGCCGGTGGCCCAGCGGGTCTCCCGGGCGACGACGTCCATGTCGGCCACGTAGGTGCCGACGTCGCAGGCGGTCACGTAGCGGCCGCCGAGGGACTCGACGAACCGGCCGTAGGCCAGGAGCAGTTCCTCGGACTTGAGGACGTCCGGGTCGCCGATGATCACGGCCTTGCCGCCGCCGAGGTCGAGACCGGCGAGGGCGTTCTTGTAGGACATGCCTCGCGAGAGGTTCAGCGCGTCCAGGACGGCCTCCTCGTCTGAGGCGTACGCGTGGAAGCGCGTCCCGCCGAGGGCGGGGCCCAGGGCGGTGGAGTGGATGGCGATGACGGCCTTCAGGCCCGTGGCTCGGTCCTGGCACAGCACGACTTGCTCGTGGCCGCCCTGCTCCGTACGGAACAGGGTGTGCAGGACGCCGTCGGTCATTTCGGTCACGGTGGTGACTCCCATGGAAGAGATGCGGCGGAATGACGCCCGCCCTGCGGGTGGGGGAGGGCGTGCTGGGAGCAGAGTAAGACCTGCGGGGGGTCCGTAGTCGACCTGTCCGGAGATCGGAACACTCCCGGGGGACGGGCGGCCCCGTCCGGGCGGGCCGGAGCGGCCCCGGAGGTGAACCGGACCTTCAGGAAGGGCAGGTACGAGGCGTGAGCGAATCCCCTCCTTCCGCGCGCTCGGCGCCGACCGTTCCGTACGCCTCCTACCTGCGCGTCTACGAGCCCCTGGCCGCCTTCCCCGAGCCGGAGCGCACCCACTGGGCCGACTACGCCCGGCGCGGGACCGCCCCGACCGCACAGGACGAACTGCGCAGGTCGCTCACGGACTTGGTACGGGTACCCGTGGTGGGGGTCCCGGCGCACGAGAGCGCGGACGCGTTCACGGCCGAGGTCGACGGGGTGCTGCTGGTCTGCCCGTGGCGGACCAGGCTGCGCGGCTGGCTGGCCCTCCAGGAGCTGGTCGAGTCGTTCCCGCGCCCGGTGCTGGACGCCGCGCTCCCGCCGCCCGCGCGCCGGCGGGCGGCCGAGGACTACGAGCGCTGGCGCGAGCGGAACCCCGACGCGCGCCCGTGGATCCGTACCGGGGTGTGGCAGATCCCCCTGCGCTGGTTCGTGCTGGTGGCCGAGGAGGAGCGGGAGTACCTGCCGGGCGAACGGCTGCGCTACCGGACGCCGATGGTGCAGGCGAGGCGGCGCCTGGCGCGGGCGCTGCGGACCCTGCGGGAGGCCGAGGGCTACGGACTGCTCGCCGACGGCCTGGTGGAGGTGGGGAGCTGGCTGGAGGAGTTCCATCCGCGCTCGATGGTCGAACTCGACTACGGCGGGCTGCTGCACGCGCTGCCGGCGGCCGGGCTGGCGGCGGACCGGTCGGCCGGGGAGCTGGCGGAGGGGATCGCGGCCCTGCGCGCGGGCGACGCCGAGGGCGCGGCCGAGGCGTACGCGGAGCTGGCGGACCGGTGGCGGGCGGTCCGGGAGAGACTGTTCGCGAATTAGGCCGAGAGAGCGGATCATGCTGCGAGAGGTCGCGCGGGATCAGTACGTACCGATTCCTATCGGCCGATCGGCCATAAATGGCTGATCAGAGGCTTGATCATGGCATTTGGGACGTAGTACCAGGACCTACGTCCCGATACGGGCCATTGGCCCAAGCGTGACGGACCGCACTATCTACACCCTTGCGCCCTTCCCCTACCCTCGTGCCAAAATAGGACAAGGAGTCCGGGGAGGGTTCCTTCCGTCCAACTAAGGGCGGAATGCTCGGCATTGCGCTCTACGGGGGGTCTGACGACTCCTGATCGCTCTGTGACTGATCGTCACAGTGGGGTGACTGTCCGTTATGGGACGGTCCATCGGCTTCCGCCGCTGATGAACACCTCGGAGGGCAATTCCGTCGGTTTGGCCCTTGAGGCTGGACGGATGGTGTAGTTGTAGTGCCGAGGACAAGCCGTTCGTCCTATAACCGACTCGGCCCGCGTATGTCCATTTCGGGCAACGCGGGCCAAGGTGCAGAATTTAGAGGAAAGAACCGAGATGGTTCGGTTCTCCCGAGGAGGCCGCTCATGACCGCTCGCACCCCTGATGCCGAGCCGCTGCTGACCCCGGCTGAGGTTGCCACGATGTTCCGCGTGGACCCGAAGACGGTCACCCGCTGGGCCAAGGCTGGCAAGCTCACGTCCATCCGCACCCTGGGTGGACACCGCCGTTACCGCGAGGCCGAGGTTCGCGCACTGCTTGCGGGAATTCCGCAGCAGCGCAGCGAGGCCTGAGGTTCAGCAGCACCACGCAGCACCCCGTTTTAACGGGTCTATATCGGGTCCCCCAATCCGATGAAACCCACATAGCTTCATACGGCCGGGCCTGCCCCAACAGGTTCTCAGTCGTTCGATCGCGCTGGACTCCGCCGGGTCCAGCGCGATCTTTTTTATGCCCAGGTCAGGGCGGTATCGCGTCGGTGCGGGGCCGCTGGCGAGTGGGTGCCATTGCACATATTAAATCGAGCACGCGTAGGGGTGCCATAAATGTGCGAGTCTCAGAAACTGGTTCGGTGACTCCCGTCACAGATGATCACTCTTGTATTTCCGGTAATGCACCCCGTAAGGGGACGCGCGCGGTCGGGCGCATCATGCGAAAGAGGGATTCTGTCGGCGGTCCGTACGACTGCGCGCCGCCCCGGGACGGCCCCGCGCGGGCTCGTCGGGCCGGCGGGGCCCCCGGCGTCCCGCCGGCGGGCCGTGACCGTCTCCAACGGCCCCTGAGAGGCCCTGGGGAGGCCACCGCACCGCCCTCGGCAGGCCCTTGGGGCGCCGGGACGGGCTCCGGACCCTTCGGCGGGCCCGTCAACGCGTCAGGGCCCGTATCCCCTGGGGGATACGGGCCCTGACGTTGTTGCGATCCTGACGGGACTTGAACCCGCGACCTCCACCTTGACAGGGTGGCGAGCTAACCAACTGCTCCACAGGACCTTGATTTGCGGCCGTCGGGCGGCTGCGAATCAGACTGTACAGCAGCTCAGGGGGTGCGGTCGAACCGGATCAGGGGGCCGCCGCGTCCACCGCCTTCACGATGCGCTTGTCGGAGATCGGGTACGCCGTCCCGAGGGCGTGCGCGAAGTAGCTGACCCGCAGCTCCTCGATCATCCAGCGGATGTCCGTGACCGCGGCCGGCACCGGGCGCCCCTTGGGCAACTGCTCCAGCAGCCAGGCGTACTCGTCCTGCATCTCGTGGACCTTCTCCATGCGCGTGGTGTCGCGCTGGACGCCCGTGGGCATCTGCTGGAGCCGCCGGTCCGCCGCCACCAGGTAGCGCATCAGGTCCGGCAGCCGGCGCAGGCCGGTGAGGGTCACGAAGCCGGCCGGCATGAGGGCCGCCAGCTGCGTCTTCACGTCCTGGATGTTGGCCACCAGCGCCAGGCTGCCCGTGGCCTTCAGGCGGCGCTCACAGGCCTGCCAGGCGGCCAGCACCTGCTGCACCTGGCCGATCGTGCGGACGGTCGTGTCCACCAGGTCGGCGCGGACGGCCTCGTAGAGCTTGCGGAAGCCCGCCTCGTCCCAGGCCGGCCCGCCGTGGTCGGCGATCAGCTTGTCGGTGGCCGCGGTCGCGCAGTCGTCGAACAGCGCCTGGATGGAGCCGTGCGGGTTCCTGGACAGGGCCAGCTTCTGCTGGTTGGTGAGGTGGTCCGAGGCGAACTTCGCCGGGTTCACCGGGATGTTGAGCAGGATCAGCCGCCGGGTGCCCAGCCACATCGCCTGCTGCTGCTCGGCCTCCGTGTCGAAGAGCCGTACGGAGACGCTCTTGCCCTCGTCCACCAGTGCCGGATACGCCTTCACGGGCTGGCCGGCCCGCCGGGTCTCGAAGACCTTGGTCAGCGTGCCGATGGTCCAGTCGGTGAGCCCGGTGCGCTCCACCGACTCCCCGCCCGCCCGCTCGGCGGTGGCCGCAGCCGCCTTCGACAGCGCCTGGCGGGCCTTCGGCTTCAGCTTCAGCCGCAGCGACTCCAGGTCCTTGTCCTCGGCGAGGTTCCTGCGCCGCTCGTCGACGATCCGGAAAGTGATCTTCAGGTGGTCCGGGATCCGGGTCAGGTCGAAGTCCTCGGCCGAGACCGGGACCCCGACCATCCGCTGGAGCTCGCGCGCCAGGGTGACCGGCAGCGGCTCCTGCAGCGGCGCCGCCGTCGCGAGGAACCGGGTCGCGAAGTTCGGGGCGGGCACGTAGTGCCGGCGGATCGGCTTCGGGAGGGACCGGATCAATTCGGTGACGACCTCTTCCCGCAGGCCCGGGATCTGCCAGTCGAAGCCTTCGTCGGTGACCTGGTTCAGCACCTGGAGCGGGATGTGCACGGTCACGCCGTCCGCGTCCGCGCCCGGCTCGAACTGGTAGGTCACCCGGAACTTCAGCTGCCCCTGCCGCCAGGAGTCCGGGTAGTCGGCCTTGGTGACCCCGGCCGCCTTCTCGGTCAGCAGCATCTCGCGCTCGAAGTCGAGGAGTTCGGGCTCCTCGCGCTTCTTGTGCTTCCACCACGAGTCGAAGTGCGCCCCCGAGACGACGTGTTCCGGGATCTTCTGGTCGTAGAAGTCGAAGAGCGTCTCGTCGTCGACCACGATGTCGCGGCGCCGGGCCCGGTTCTCCAGCTCCTCCACCTCGGTGAGGAGCTTGCGGTTGTCGGCGTAGAACTTGTGGTGCGTGCGCCAGTCACCCTCGACCAGCGCGTTGCGGATGAACAGCTCGCGCGAGACCTCGGGGTCGATCCGGCCGTAGTTGATCTTCCGCTGGGCCACGATCGGGACGCCGTACAGCGTGACCTTCTCGTACGCCATCACCGCCGCCTGGTCCTTCTCCCAGTGCGGCTCGCTGTACGTGCGCTTGATCAGGTGCTGCGCGAGCGGCTCGACCCACTCGGCCTCCACCTTGGCGTTGACCCGCGCCCACAGCCGCGAGGTCTCCACCAGCTCGGCCGACATCAGGAACTTCGGCTGCTTCTTGAACAGCGCCGAGCCCGGGAAGATCGCGAACTTGGCGGACCGCGCCCCCAGGTACTCGTTCTTGTCGGTGTCCTTCAGCCCGATGTGCGAGAGCAGACCGGCCAGCAGCGAGATGTGGACGCTCGTCTCGGGGGCGTCCGCCTCGTTGACGTGGATGCCCATGCCCTTGGCGACCGTACGCAGCTGCGAGTAGATGTCCTGCCACTCGCGGATCCGCAGGAAGTTCAGGTACTCCTGCTTGCACATCCGGCGGAAGGAGGAGGAGCCGCGCTCCTTCTGCTGCTCGCGGATGTAGCGCCACATGTTGAGGAACGAGAGGAAGTCGCTGGTCTCGTCCTTGAAGCGGGCGTGGTTCTGGTCGGCCTGGGTCTGCTTGTCCGAGGGCCGCTCGCGGGGGTCCTGGATGGACAGGGCCGCCGCGATGACCATGACCTCGCGGACGCAGTTGTTCTTGTCGGCCTCGACGACCATCCGGGCCAGGCGCGGGTCCACGGGCAGCTGGGAGAGCTGGCGGCCCATGGGCGTCAGCTTCTTGCGGGGGTCCTTC
The DNA here is from genome assembly GCF_042673805.1 of Streptomyces sp. NPDC057010. Classification (NCBI taxonomy): domain Bacteria; kingdom Bacillati; phylum Actinomycetota; class Actinomycetes; order Kitasatosporales; family Streptomycetaceae; genus Streptomyces; species Streptomyces sp. NPDC057010. Next base: position 27,329 of record NZ_JBHUSC010000041.1, read on the forward strand.
TGCGCCGGGTCGAAGGCGCCGAGCTCCTGGAGGAGCTGCACGCCGTCGCGGATGTTGCGGTGGTCCGGCGGGTCGATGAAGGGGAACTTCTCGATCTCGCCGAGGCCGGCCGCGGTCATCTGGAGGATGACGGAGGCCAGGTTCGTGCGCAGGATCTCGGCGTCCGTGAACTCCGGCCGGGCGTTGAAGTCGTCCTCGGAGTAGAGGCGGATGCAGATGCCGTCCGAGGTACGGCCGCAGCGGCCCTTGCGCTGGTTGGCGCTGGCCTGCGAGATCCGCTCGATGGGCAGGCGCTGGACCTTGGTGCGGTGGCTGTAGCGGGAGATGCGGGCGGTGCCCGGGTCGATCACGTACTTGATGCCCGGGACCGTGAGGGAGGTCTCGGCGACGTTCGTCGCGAGGACGATGCGGCGGCCCGTGTGCTGCTGGAAGACGCGGTGCTGCTCGGCGTGGGAGAGGCGGGCGTAGAGCGGGAGCACCTCGGTGAACCGGAGGTTCTTCTTGATCAGCGCGTCCGCGGTGTCGCGGATCTCGCGCTCGCCGGAGAGGAAGACCAGGATGTCGCCGGAGCCCTCCGCCTGCAGCTCGTCGACCGCGTCGCAGATGGCGGTGATCTGGTCCCGGTCGCTCTCTTCGCTCTCCTCTTCGAGGAGGGGCCGGTAGCGCACCTCCACCGGATAGGTCCGGCCGCTGACCTCGACGATCGGGGCGTCGCCGAAGTGGCGGGAGAAGCGCTCCGGGTCGATGGTCGCCGAGGTGATCACGACCTTGAGGTCGGGGCGCTTCGGGAGCAGCTGGGCCAGGTAGCCGAGCAGGAAGTCGATGTTCAGGGACCGCTCGTGGGCCTCGTCGATGATGATCGTGTCGTACGCGCGCAGCTCGCGGTCCGTCTGGATCTCGGCGAGCAGGATGCCGTCGGTCATCAGCTTCACGAAGGTCGCGTCCGGGTCCACCTGGTCGGTGAAGCGGACCTTCCAGCCGACCGTCCGGCCGATCTCGGACTTCAGCTCCTCGGCGATCCGCTCCGCGACCGTGCGGGCGGCGATCCGGCGGGGCTGGGTGTGCCCGATCATGCCCCGGACCCCGCGGCCCAGCTCCATGCAGATCTTGGGGATCTGCGTGGTCTTGCCGGAGCCGGTCTCGCCCGCGACGATCACGACCTGGTGGTCGCGTATCGCCTCGGCGATCTCGTCCTTCTTCTGGCTGACGGGCAGGTTCTCGGGATACGTGACCTCGGGCATCCGCGAGGCACGGCCGGCCAGTCGCTCGGCGGCCTTCGCGGCCTCCGCGGCGATCTCGTCGAGCACGGCCTGCTTGGCCTCGGGCTTGCGGATACGGCGGGCGCCTTCGAGGCGGCGGCCGAGGCGGTGCGCGTCACGGAGGGAGATCTCACCGAGAAGCGTCTGCAGGGCGGCGAAGGAAGTAGACATACCTGGTCGAGGATCTCACCTGGTCCCGCCGGGTGGCGAACGCATTTGTGCCCCTCCCCGTACCATTTCGGGACGAGTCCCCCAGTTGTGCGAGTGAGAGGCAGCCCATCCGTGTCCCGCCGCCGCCGTACGTGGTGCCTCCCGGCAGCCGTACTCGCGCTGCTGCTGGGCACCCTCGCCCTTTCCCTCGCCCTGGCCGGTCCGAAGCACACGGACCCGGGCCCCGCCGCCGTTCGGGCGGCGACGGGGGCCTTCGCTCCGGAGCCGGCCCCGCATCCGGCCGTCGCCCCGCAGAAGGGACCCGCCTGCGCCCCGGCCGGCCCGGACCGGGACGGCGTGCCCGGCGTGCCGGTGCGGGCCGGCGGGGAGCACGCGCAGCTTTCGGCGGGGACGGGCCTGCCCGAGGGGGTGCGGCCGCAGCGGCCGATACCCGCGAGAGCCCTCGTACGGGGGCCCGACCGGGCGGCGCCGGGGCCGGTGGAGCTCGCGGTGATGCGGGTGTAGGGGTCGGCCGCGCCCGTCCCCCTTCACCCGTAGCCCTGGAGCACCCGTATGTCCTCTTCCTCCCGCAAGCCCCTGCTGATCTCCGCCGGGGTCGCCCTCGCCGCCGTCACCCTCGGTCTCGTGTCCTGGCAGGCCACCGCGCCCGCCGGCAAGCCCGACCGGTCCGCATCGGCAGCCGCGCCCCAGGCGGACCCGGCCGCGGAGCTGAAGGCGCTCGCCCGCCGCGAACCCGGCGACAAGCTCGCCCTCGGCCGCGCCGACGCGCCCGTCGTCCTCATCGAGTACTCCGACTTCAAGTGCGGCTACTGCGGGAAGTTCGCCCGCGACACCGAGCCCGAACTGGTGAAGAAGTACGTCGAGGACGGCACCCTGCGCATCGAGTGGCGCAACTTCCCGATCTTCGGCGCCGAGTCCGAGGCCGCCGCCAAGGCCGCCTGGGCCGCGGGGCAGCAGGACCGGTTCGCGCAGTTCCACGCGGCCGCGTACGCCGAAGGCTCCAAGGAGAAGGGCTTCGGCGAGGCCCGCCTCGTGGAACTGGCCCAGCAGGCCGGGGTCCCCGACCTGGAGCGCTTCAGGAAGGACATGGCCGGCGAGCAGGCCGCCGCGGCCCTGCGGAAGGACCAGAGCGAGGGCTACCGCATCGGCGTCAGCTCCACCCCGTCCTTCCTGGTCAACGGGCAGCCGATCGCAGGCGCCCAGCCCACCGCCGCCTTCACGGCCGCCATCGCCGAGGCGAAGGACCGGGCCCGGGCCGCCGGGCCGGTGAAGCCGTGACCGACATCGGATACCTGGCCGCCCTCCTCGGCGGCCTCCTCGCCCTGCTCAGCCCGTGCAGCGCCCTGCTGCTCCCGGCGTTCTTCGCCTACTCGATCGACTCCGCCTCCCGGCTGCTGGCCCGCACCGGGATCTTCTACGCGGGCCTCGCGAGCACCCTCGTACCGCTGGGGGCGGCCTCCTCGACCGCCGGCCGGTTCTTCCACGGCAACCGCGACGCGCTGGTCCTCGCCGGCGGCTGGCTGATCATCGCGCTCGGCCTCGCCCAGATCCTGGGCCTCGGCTTCGCCTCCCGCCGCATCTCCGGGCTGTCGGGGAGGATCCGACCGACGACCGCCCTGTCGGTGTACGCCCTCGGCGCGGTCTACGGCCTGGCCGGCTTCTGCGCCGGCCCGATCCTCGGCAGCATCCTGACCGTTGCGGCGGTCAGCGGCCGTCCCGTCTACGGGGGCCTGCTGCTGGCGGTGTACGCGCTGGGGATGGCCGTCCCGCTCTTCCTGCTGGCCCTGCTGTGGGAGCGCTTCGAGCTGGGCCGGCGGCGCTGGCTGCGCGGCCGGGCCTTCACGGTGGGCCGCTTCGAGCTGCACACCACCTCGGCGCTGTCCGGGCTGTTCTTCATCGCGCTCGGCACGCTGTTCCTCGTCTTCGACGGGGCGAGCGCGCTGCCGGGGCTGCTCGACGTCGACGACTCGTTCGCGGTGGAGCAGCGGGTGCGGTCCCTGGCGGCCGGGGTCCCGGACTGGGCTCTGCTCGGCCTGGTCGCGGCGGGGGCGGCGGCCTTCGGGCTGATGCAGTGGCGCCGCCGCTCGCGCCCCGAGGGCGGGGCCGGGTAACGCAGGAAGGCCCCGTCCGATGGACGGGGCCTTCCGGTTGTGGCTGGGGCCGGGGTCGAACCGGCGACCTATCGCTTTTCAGGCGATCGCTCGTACCAACTGAGCTACCCAGCCACGAAACCGTTTCCGGTTTCAGCGATCCTGACGGGACTTGAACCCGCGACCTCCACCTTGACAGGGTGGCGAGCTAACCAACTGCTCCACAGGACCTTGCAGTGTGCGAGAACAAGTCTTGCACACGGTAATGCGTACCCCCAACGGGATTCGAACCCGTGCTACCGCCTTGAAAGGGCGGCGTCCTGGGCCACTAGACGATGAGGGCTAAAGGCCCGCCGGGCACTTTCCAGCGCGTCGGGGACGTGAGAAGCATATGGGATCCGGGGAGCTATCGCCAAAACGGTTTCTCCCGGCCGAGCGGGAGGCGCCTCCACCGGAGGGACAATGACGGCGTGCTGGAGATGACGCGCGAGGAGTTCGAAGAGCTCGTCGCAGAGGCCCTGGACCGTATCCCGCCGGAGCTGACGCGGCTGATGGACAACGTGGCGGTGTTCGTCGAGGACGAGCCGCCGGCCGACGACCCCGAGCTCCTCGGCCTGTACGAGGGGACCCCGCTGACGGACCGCGGCGAGTGGTACGCCGGGGTGCTGCCGGACCGGATCACCATCTACCGGAACCCCACCTTGCGGATGTGCGAGGACCGGGAGAGCGTGGTCGCCGAGACGGAGGTCACCGTGGTCCACGAGATCGCGCACCACTTCGGGATCGACGACGAGCGGCTGCACGCCCTGGGCTACGGATGACCCGGCCGGCCGAGGGCGCCGAGGCGATCGACCCGGACGTCGACCTGCACGTGCCCGCCCAGGCCGCCGAGCCGCAGGGCCGGGTGCTCGCGGCGGTGGCGGCCGGCGGGGCGGTCGGGGCCTCGGCGCGGTACGGGATCTCCCTGCTGTGGCCGGCCGCGCCAGGGACCTTCCCGTGGGCGACCTTCTGGATCAACGCGGGCGGATGTGCGCTGATCGGCGTACTGATGGTGCTGATCGGGGAGGGCGGGCGCACGGCGCATCCGCTGGTGCGGCCCTTCGCCGGGACGGGGGTGCTCGGCGGGTTCACCACCTTCTCGGCCTACGCGGTGGACTTCTCACGGCTCCTGGACGAGGGGGAGGCCCCGCTCGCGCTGGCGTACGCCGGGCTCACGGTGGCGGCGGCGCTGGGCGCGGTGTGGATGGCGGCCTCGGTGACGCGGCGGGTGCTCGGGGACCGGCACCGGGGCCCGTCGGGGGCCCGGTGAACTGGCTGGTCGTGGTGGTGGGCGCGGTCGTCGGGGCCCCGCTGCGCTACCTGACGGACCGTGCGGTGCAGGCCCGGCACGACGCCGTTTTCCCCTGGGGCACCCTCGTGGTCAACGCGGCCGCCTGCCTCGTGCTCGGCGGGCTGGCCGGCGCGGCCCTGGCCGGGGCCTCCTCCGCGCGGCTGGACCTGCTGCTGGGGACCGGGCTGTGCGGGGCGCTGAGCACGTACTCGACGTTCTCGTACGAGACCCTGCGGCTGGCCGAGACCGGCCGGAGGTTCCTCGCGGGGGCGAACGTGGTGGTTTCGGTGCTGGTCGGGCTGGGCTCCGTACACCTCGGGTCACAGGTGGCGCGGCAGCTGTTCGGCTGAGGGCGTGTCTCTTACGGGTCAAAGGGAGTTGGGCACATTGACCCGCTCATGCGGACTCTCACCCCTCAGGCTCCGGAGGTGCCCCCGTGCGCCAGTTGTCCGCTTCCCTCCGACTGGCCGTCACCGCGCTCGCGGTCGCGGCGATGGCCGGCTGCATGAGCGTCGGCGAGGACGCGGCGAAGCCCGGGCCCTCCTCCGCCGCGGACCGCAAGGCCGGCGCCGGGTCGGGGGGCGCCGCCGGCCGGGGCTCCGGGATCCACGGCAACGGGCACGGCACGAAGGACGGTACGGGGAACCAGGACGGCCGGCCCAAGGAGGACGGCAAGGCGTCCGGCGCGACCGGGGGCTCGCCCAGCCCGGGTGCGCCGAGCGCCGGGCCGGGAGCTCCCGCGCCGTCGGCGGGACCGGGTGGCGGCGCGGGCGGCCAGGGCCCCCAGCAGCCGCCCTCGGGAGGCTCCGGCGGGTCGGGCGGAGCCGGTGGATCGGGTGGATCGGGTGGTTCCGGGGGCTCGGGCGGCTCCGGTGGATCGGGTGGCTCCGGTGGCGGCGGCCAGCCGACGAGCGGGCCGACCGCGGAGCCGCCCGCTCCGACCCCTTCCCCTGTGACGGAAACCACTCCTCCGCCGAGCCCGCAGCCGGAGCCGACCACCCAGCCCGTACCGCAGCCCTAGCCTGGTCGGAGCCGGTCCCTACCCCCGGCCCGGCCCCTCGGGCGCGCGGGCGACCCGAGGTGTCTGCGCAGGTCAGAGGTGCTTCGGGTGGAGTGACTTGCCAGACCCGGGGGAGGGTGCGTATGGTTATAGATCGTTTGATCCCATTGCCCGGCGCCGAATCCGAAGAGCGCCGCGTGGCGCGTACTCTCCCTAGCCGTGGCTGACCGCATTGAGGCGGTCGATTTGCGATTCACGGAGTTTGGGCGCGTGCCGAGACTCCGGAAGGTTTCGCATTTCGCATGTCCATTTCCAGTTCTGACCGTTCCGTCATGCCCGAGAACGACTCCAACGAGATCGTCGACGTTGTCGAGACGCTCATCGAGGCGGACGAGATCATCGAGTCCTTCGAGGACTCCGCCGACTTCGACGCGGACGGCCAGGCCGACGCCGACACCGACGCCGAGCCCACGATCACCTTCGCCGACCTCGGTCTGCCGGAGGGCGTCGTGCGCAAGCTCGCCCAGAACGGTGTCACCACCCCCTTCCCGATCCAGGCCGCGACCATCCCGGACGCCCTGGCCGGCAAGGACATCCTCGGCCGTGGCCGCACCGGCTCCGGCAAGACCCTCTCCTTCGGTCTGCCGACCCTGGCCCAGCTGGCCGGCGGCTACACCGACAAGAAGAAGCCCCGCGCGATCATCCTGACGCCGACGCGTGAGCTCGCGATGCAGGTCGCGGACGCCCTCCAGCCCTACGGCGACGTGCTCGGCCTGAAGATGAAGGTCGTCTGCGGCGGCACCTCGATGAGCAACCAGATCTACGCCCTGGAGCGCGGTGTCGACATCCTCGTCGCCACCCCGGGCCGTCTGCGCGACATCATCAACCGCGGCGCCTGCTCCCTGGAGAACGTCTCGGTCGCGGTCCTCGACGAGGCCGACCAGATGGCCGACCTGGGCTTCCTGCCCGAGGTCACCGAGCTGCTCGACCAGATCCCCGAGGGCGGCCAGCGCATGCTCTTCTCCGCCACCATGGAGAACGAGATCGGCACCCTGGTCAAGCGCTACCTGTCCAACCCCGTCACGCACGAGGTCGACAGCGCGCAGGGCAACGTCACGACCATGACGCACCACGTCCTCGTCGTGAAGCCGAAGGACAAGGCGCCCGTCACGGCCGCCATCGCCGCCCGCAAGGGCCGCACCATCATCTTCGTCCGCACCCAGCTGGGCGCCGACCGCATCGCCGAGCAGCTCGTCGAGGCCGGCGTGAAGGCCGACGCGCTGCACGGCGGCATGACGCAGGGCGCCCGTACCCGCGTCCTCGCCGACTTCAAGGACGGCTACGTCAACGCGCTCGTCGCCACCGACGTCGCCGCCCGCGGCATCCACGTCGACGGCATCGACCTGGTCCTGAACGTGGACCCGGCCGGCGACCACAAGGACTACCTGCACCGCTCGGGCCGTACCGCCCGCGCCGGCAAGTCGGGTGTCGTGGTCTCCCTCGCCCTGCCGCACCAGCGCCGCCAGATCTTCCGCCTGATGGAGGACGCGGGCGTCGACGCCTCGCGCCACATCGTCCAGGGCGCCGGTGCCTTCGAGCCCGAGGTCGCCGAGATCACCGGTGCGCGCTCGCTCACCGAGGTCCAGGCCGACTCCGCGAACAACGCCGCCAAGCAGGCCGAGCGCGAGGTCGCCGAACTCACCAAGCAGCTGGAGCGCCTGACGCGCCGCGCCGCCGAACTGCGCGAGGAGGCCGACCGCCTGGTCGCCCGCTCCGCGCGTGAGCGTGGCGAGGACCCGGAGGCCGCTGTCGCCGAGGTGGCCGAGGCCGCCGAGGCCGAGGTCGCGGCTGCCGCCGCTGCCGCTGCCGCCGAGCTGGCCGCACAGGAGCGCCGCGAGGAGCGCGCCCAGCGCGACGAGCGCGGCAACTTCGAGCGTCGCGACAACCGCGGCGGCGACCGTGGCGGCTTCCGCCGTGACGACCGGGGCGACCGCGGTGGCGACCGCGGCGGCTTCCGCCGTGACGACCGCCGTGACGACCGCGGCGGTGACCGTGGCGGCTTCCGTCGCGACGACCGTCCGTCCGGTGGTTTCCGTTCCGGTGGTGACCGTCCGTCCGGTGGCTTCCGCCGTGACGACCGCCCGTCGGGTGGCTTCAACCGTGACGACCGTGGTGGCGACCGCGGCGGCTTCCGCCGTGACGACCGTCCGTCCGGTGGCTTCAACCGCGACGACCGTCCCTCCGGTGGCTTCCGCTCCGGTGGCGGCGACCGTCCGTTCAACCGCGACCGTCGCGACGACCGTCCGTCCGGTGGCTTCCGCTCCGGCGGCGCCGGCGACCGCCCGTACGGCCGCCGCGACGACCACCGTCCCTCCGGTTCCGGTTCCACCGGCTCCTTCGGCGGCCGCCGCGACGACAAGCCGCGCTGGAAGCGCAACGGCTGATCCCGGCCTGAGCTGAACCACCGACAGGGCCCCCACGACACCGTCGTGGGGGCCCTGTTGTGCGTCCGGCGGCCGAGCGACAGGCCGGTAGCCGGATACCCGATCGGCTGACCGGCGGTGTCCGGCTATGCTCTGGGGTGAGCACGTGGAGGGCCATTAGCTCAATTGGCAGAGCAGCGGACTTTTAATCCGTTGGTTGTCGGTTCGAGTCCGACATGGCCTACCGCTCAGAGCGAAGCGCCCCACCCGGTCATCGGGTGGGGCGCTTCGTCGTGCCAGGGGCGGACCGTCAGGCGGTCGGGCGGTTCAGGCCGAGGTGCCGCGGCGACGGCGGGCGCCGAGCCAGGCGGCGCCCGCGCCGAGGGCGACCAGGGCGGCGGCGAGGCCCGCGTACGGGCCGGTGCCCGAGGAGCCGGTGCTCGCGAGGGAGCCGGTGGCCGAACCGGTGGTGGTGGTCAGGCTGGTGTTGCCCGCGGGGGCGACGGCCTGCCGCACCGGGGCGGCGGAGGCCGGGGCCTTGCCGGTCGGGTCGGCCGACGGGGTGGTGGAGGGCTTGGGGGCCGAAGTGGGGGCCGGACCCGGGTCACCGATCGGGGCGAGCGGGAACTTCAGGGAGGCGCCGTTGAACGGGTGGGTGTTGCCCTTGGCGAGCGAAACCTCGGCGTTCACCGTGATCTCGGTCTTCTTCGTCAGCTTGGTGTTGGTGCCCAGGGACACCCGCAGCGGCTGCGTGCGCACACCGGAGGCCGCGCCGAAGCCCTGGGGGATCCGGGGGAGCCGGTAGCGGCCGTAGTCGCCGGTCAGGTGCTGCCACCGGCCGTCGATCAGCGCCTGGATCTGGAACTCGGCGGCCTCGTTGCCCGGGTGCGAGAGGGTCAGGGCGGTGTCGAGGGCTTCGTCGAACGTGCCCTCGCCGGTCGCCCGGTAGTTCAGGTTCAGGTACGCGAGGTGCTCCGGGTCGTCCTTGCCGGAGGGGCCCTGCTCGATCCACGTCTTCAGCTCGCCCGTCTTGATCTGCGGGTCGACCTTGAAGACGCGGGAGGCGCCGGCGCCGGACGCCTGCGAGTTGGAGGGAGCGGCGGTGAGCTTGAAGTCCCCGTCGTTGGTCGGGTACTTCGCGCCGAGCCCGATGGTGACCTTCCAGGTCATCTTGCCGTTCGCGGGGATGTCGAAGCCGTGGCCCGACCGGCCGGAGGCCGCCGGGTAGAACAGCCCCTGCCATCCGCCGTCCTGCCGGCCGACCGAGAACCCGGTCGTCGGCGCGTTCACCGCCTCGACCTCGAAGGTGATGTCATCGGCCTGCAGCGGGCTCGGACCGGTCTGCTCCACCGGCATCCACGGCTTGTACTCGACCGGCTTGCCGGTCAGGTTCCGAACCGTCAGCTCGAAGGCCTCGGTGGCCCCGCCGCGGGTCAGCGGACCGCCGGGAACGGGAGCACTCATCTCCGTACGCAGCACGGCCTGGTCGTCGGCGGCGGACGCGGCGGTGGCCGAGAGCGGCAGCAGAGTGGTGACGACGCCGGCGACGACTGCGATGGCGGCTGCGGTGCGAACGGACATGGTGGACTCCCCTCAGGAATCACAAGGGCAACGGCAGAGCGCCGGGCCGGTGGGTTCGGTGGGTGCGCCCGGCCGGTTCGTGTTCCCCCTGGCCTTGGCGACAGGTGAATCTTCGCCCGCGACCGATCCCGGAACGATCCCCGCTGTGTCACCGCCGGGCAACAGAGACGATCTTGGTCCGCAAGGCCCGGTTCCGGACGGGTTTTGTGCCTCTGACCAGGGGTTATGGGGGTTCTAGGGGTGGGGCGGGCGTTAATTGGCGGGAGGGTCTCCCCGGATGGCGTAGAGTTGGGTTTACCGACGCGGGGTGGAGCAGCTCGGTAGCTCGCTGGGCTCATAACCCAGAGGTCGCAGGTTCAAATCCTGTCCCCGCTACTCAGTACGAAGGCCCGGTTCCCTTGTGGAACCGGGCCTTCGTCGTGTTCTCGGGCGTGGACGCTGGCTCCCGCCCCGTCACCCGATCGGCCTCCGGCGGGTCGCCGTACGGGCGCCCGTGCCGCCAGCCTTGAGGGCGAGGCGGTGTCGTCGGGGCCCGCACCCGTGCGAGGGACCGGGCGGCAGGAGAGGGCAGCGTGGTGGGGCTGAGCCGGCAGGACGACGGGGGACGCGCGGGCGGCTCCGGCAACGGTGTGGCCCGCCGGGTGCTCCGGGCGCTGCCGGGCGTGCTCATCCTGCTCGGGCTGGTCTTCGACGTACTGACCCCGCCGAGCTTCACCGGCTCCCCCTTCTTCTCCGCGGCCCCGCTGATCGCCGCCCCGCTGTTCAGCCTCCGCGCCACCGCCGCGACCGGGGTGCTGGCCTCGCTCGCGGTGATCCTGCTGCACATCCACAACGGCACCAGCTGGAAGGTCGAGGCACTGACCGAGCTGGTCACCGTGCTGACCGTCTCGGGGCTTGCGCTCCTGATCAACCGGGTGGTGCGGCGCAGCGGCGAGCAGCTCGCCTCCGCGCGCGGGATCGCCGAGGCGGCGCAACGGGCGGTGCTGCCCACCCCGGCCGAGCGGATCGGCGGCCTGCACGTCTCGGCCCGGTACGAGGCCGCGCAGGCCGACGCCTTCATCGGCGGGGACCTGTACGCCGTCCAGGAGACCCCGTACGGAGTGCGGCTGGCGGTGGGCGACGTACGGGGCAAGGGGCTGGGGGCGGTGGAGGCCGTGGCCGTGGTCCTCGGCGCCTTCCGGGAGGCGGCGGAGAGCGAGCCGACGCTGGAGGCGGTGGCGCACCGGCTGGAGCGGGCCCTGGCCAGGGAGGGCACCCGGCGCGACAGCCTCGACGCGGTGGAGGGGTTCACGACGTGCGTGCTCGGCGAGATCCCGCCGGGGGCGGGGCTGCTGCGGCTCCTCAACCGGGGGCACCCCGAGCCGCTGCTGCTGTACGCGGACGGGGAGCTGGCCGTCCTCGCCCCGACGGAGCACGCGCTGCCGCTCGGCATGGGCGAGCTGGGCGCGTGGCCGGACCTCGCCGAGGAGTGGGACTTCCCGGCCGGGACGACCCTGCTGCTGTACACGGACGGGCTGACGGAGGCCCGTGACCGGGCGGGGGTCTTCTACGATCCGGCGGACCGGCTGCGCGGGCGGGTCTTCCCCGGGCCGGCGGAGCTGCTCAGCGCGCTCAGCAGCGATGTGCGCCGGCACGCGGGGGGCGGGACGACGGATGACATGGCCCTGCTCGCGGTGAGCCGGCCGGGGCAGGGCCAGCCGCGGAGGCGGCGGACGGTGCCGGTCGTACGCCGCAACGGCGACGCGTGACGGTCTGTAGTCGAAACGCCGCTCTGTGCAAGGTGATTGACGAACCGTCATATTGCTTGTGTGGCTGCGGGGGTGGGCGAGTCGGCTGATTTTTGCCTGACTTGATACCTATTTGTGGGTAAAAGTGCAGGCCAGAGCCCATCGGGGAGTGGCTGATTCGTGGGAACGATCAATCGCAACAGCTTGGAATCATTCCCCCGCGTCTATTACCTTTCGATAACGCAGTGCGGTCGTCCCAGCCGTCGCAAGAGACGGCGCCGTGCGCGTGCGTGTCAATGAGGAGCGTGCCCCGGTGGCCTCCAACTTGCCTGCCCCTGAAGGCACCGAGATCCAGGAGCCGCCCGCCGCGGGTGCCTGGGGCGAGTGGAATCCCACCGAGGACTCGGTCCGTCCGGTCCGGGGCAAGCACCGAGTGGCCAAGCAGCGCGGGGGACTTGCGCGCAGCTCCACCGTGCTCGGCGTCGGTGTGATCGCGGCGGTCGGTGCCAGTGGGATCGCCACCGCGCAGGACCGGCCCCAAGTGGCGATATCCCTGCCCTCGTTGCCCGATCTGATGACCGGCGGCAACTCCGGTGCGGCGGACGCCGAGGACAACGGCCGCCACGCGGACGACGGTTCCGGGACCGAGGCCGGGACGGCCGCGCGGACAGGGATCATTCCGCGGCAGTCCGACCACCGCGCCGACGCCGGCGAGGTGCTGCGCAACCGCATCCTCCAGCAGGCCGAGTCCCAGCAGGGCGCCGCCGAGGCGCAGGCCCGCGCCGAGGCCGAGCGGCTCGCCCGCGAAGCCGCCGCACAGGAGGCCAAGGACAAGGCGGAGACCGCGCGCAAGGCGGCCGAGGCGGCAGCGGCGGAAGCCGCGGCGAAGGCGGAGCAGGAGGCGAAGGAGGCCAGGGAGGCCGCCGAGGCGAAAGCCGAGCAGGAGCGCCTCGACCGGCTGGCCGGGAGCTACTCCCTGCCGACCTCCGCCTACACCCTCACCTCGCACTACGGGGACTCCGGCTCCATGTGGTCCTCCGGCCACCACACCGGCCTCGACTTCGCCGCCCCCACCGGCACCCCGGCCAAGGCCGTCGCCGCAGGGAAGATCACCTCGGCCGGCTGGTCCGGGGCGTACGGCTACCGCATCGTGCTGGAGCTCGAGGACGGCACGGAGATCTGGTACTGCCACCTGTCCTCGATGGCGGTGACCTCCGGCTCGGTGGCCCCGGGCGAGACCATCGGCCGGGTCGGCGCCACCGGGAACGTCACCGGACCGCATCTCCACCTGGAAGTGCGCAAGGGCGGCTCGACGGTGGATCCGCTGGCCTGGCTGGAGTCCAAGGGCCTGAACGTCTAGCGGCCGGGGCCGTGTGAGCCGGTCGGCTGGGGCTCTCGCCTCGGAGCCGGTACGCCCGCCGGTGCTCTCGTGGGGACGGGGCCGGGCCTCTGGGGCAGGGGGTCGAACCAGGGCGGCAGCAGCTCCTCCATGACCGCCGCGCGCGAGAGCGCAGGACCCGCCGTCGCCCGGCGCATCCACAGGCTGTGGAGCAACTCCCGCTCCCGCCCGGCGAAATCCGGCTCCCCCGGCGGGCCGCCGCGACGGGCCCGGTTGCGGAGCAGGGCCAGCGCCGCCGCGTCCGCCTCGTACAGGGCGACCGCGCGGCCGGCGGCCCGGCCCCCGCTGCTCCGGGCCAGGCTGCGGGCCAGCGCCCGGGCCGGCATCGAGGCCAGCGCCGGCACTTCGGCCGGACCGAGCCAGCCGGAGGCCGCATACACCGCCAGCTCCCCGGCGACGGCCCGCAGCCGGCGGCGCCTTATCCGCACGGCCAGCCCCACCAGCAGCCCGAACACCGGGACCATCACGCAGCCGTAGACCACGTAGAACCCGTACTCCCCGAACTGCGAGGAGCAGTTCCACAGCGCGTGCAGCCCCATGGCGAGCGCCAGGCCCAGCAGCGGCAGCCCGATCCTGCGGATGCGGCGGGCGCTGACCGCGGCCGCGCCGAAACCGAGCCCGGTGAGCACCGTGAACAGCGGGTGCGCGAACGGCGAGAGCACCATTCGGACGAAGAAGGTCGCGGCCGTCACCGAGTCCAGGACGCCGGTGCCCTCGGCGACGTCCTCACCGAAGGCGTTGCCGAGGTAGAGGATGTTCTCGGTGAAGGCGAAGCCGGTGGCGGTGAAGCCGGCCACCACGAAACCGTCGGCCGGTCCGGTGAACTGCCGTCTTCGGAAGGCGAACACCAGCAGCAGGGCCGCCGCCTTGGCCGTCTCCTCCACCACCGGGGCGATCGCCACCGAGCCGAGCTGGTCGGCGTCGGAGGGGTCGGCGGTGGCCGCGGCTATCCACTGGGTGGCGAAACTGTTGGCCAGTATGGCGATCAGCGCCGCGGTGCAGGCACCCCAGCCGAAGCAGAACAGCAACTGCGGCCAGGGCGCGGGCGCGGCCCGGCCGAGCCACCGGAAGGCCGCCATGAGCGGCGGCACCGGCACCAGGGCCAGACCGAGACCGACGAAGAAGCCGGGGGTACCGGTCTGCTCCCGCACGAGTTCGAGGATCGCGATCCCGGTGCCGGCGAGCAGGACGAGGAGCACGCACGTGCGGACCGTGCCCGACGGACGTGCGAGCACAGACGCGAGCGCTCGGAACACATGATGACCCTACCGAGCCGGTCTGACACGCGCAGTGACGTTGTCAGTTCTCCGTGCGACGGAAGAGGAGGTCGTGTACGACGTGACCCTTGTCGAGGCCCTGGCCCTCGAAGCGCGTGACCGGCCGGAAGTCGGGGCGCGGCGCGTAGCCGCCGTCGGGCTGGGTGTTCTCGAAGTCCGGGTGCGCGGTGAGGACTTCGAGCATCTGCTCGGCGTACGGCTCCCAGTCGGTCGCGCAGTGCAGCACGGCCCCGGGGGCCAGACGGGTCGCCGCCAGCGTGAGGAAGTCGGGCTGGATCAGCCGGCGCTTGTGGTGGCGGGCCTTGGGCCACGGGTCCGGGAAGTAGACGCGCATGCCGGCCAGGGAGTCGGGCGGCAGCATCTCGCGGAGCAGGATGATCGCGTCGCCGTTGGCCACGCGGATGTTGGTGAGGCCGCCGCGCTCCGCGAGGGCGAGCAGGTTGCCCTGGCCGGGGGTGTGCACGTCGGTGGCGAGGATCCCGGTGCCGGGGTCTGCGGCGGCCATCTGGGCGGTGGCCTCGCCCATGCCGAAGCCGATCTCCAGGACGACGGGGAGGCCGTCGAAGAGGGCCTTCAGGTCGATGACGTCATGGCCGTCGATGTCCAGACCCCAGGTGCCCCACAGCCGCTTCAGGGCCTCGCCCTGGCCGGTGGTGACCCGGCTGCGCCGCGGCTGGAAGCTCCGGATCCGGCGCTCGTGGTGCGAGCCGGCCGGGTCGGGGGCGGGGCCGTCGGGGAAGCGGGGCTCGGTGCGCCACTTCGGGGGCACGTACGAGTTCGCCTCCGGCGCGGGCGTGGGCACGGCGTCCGGGACGGTGGGGGACTGGGGGTTCATGGGCTCAGACACAATGCGCCGATTCTACGACCCCGGGGGTCGGGGGTGCAGGTGCCGCCGCTGCGCGGAGCCGTACCCTACCCGCCCTTCCACCGGGGCTCCGCCCCGGACCCCGTACGTGCGCTGCGTGCCCGTTTGGACCGGTCAGGCCGTGGCGAGGGTGCGCAGGACGCGCGTGGCGATCTCGCGGCCGATCGGGAGCGAGGCGGTGGCGGCCGGGGACGGGGCGTTCAGGACGTGCACCGTGCGCGGCGCCTCCCGGATCAGGAAGTCGTCCACGAGCGTCCCGTCCCGCAGGACGGCCTGCGCCCGGACCCCGGCCGCGGCGGGCACCAGGTCCCCCGCCGTGACGGCCGGCAGCAGGCGCCGCACCGCCTCGGTGAAGGCCCGCTTCGACAGCGAGCGGTGGATCTCGCCCGCCCCGTACCGCCAGTGCCGCGCGGCCATCCGCCAGGATCCCGGCCAGGCCAGCTCGGTCGCCACGTCACGCGGCCGGATCACGGACCAGCCGTACCCCTCGCGCGCCAGCGCCGGCACGGCATTGGGGCCGACGTGGACGCCGCCGCCGATGCCCCGGGTGAGGTGGACGCCGAGGAACGGGAACGCCGGGTCGGGCACCGGGTAGACCAGCCCCCGGACCAGGTCCGGGCGGGCCAGGTCGTAGTACTCCCCCCGGAAGGGGATGATCCGCATCCCGGGGTCGTCCCCGGCCAGCCGCGCGATCCGGTCGCACTGCAGCCCCGCGCAGTTCACCAGCATCCGGGCCCGGACCACCAGGCCGGACGTGGTGCGCACCGCGACGGCCGAGGGGCGGCGGGAGATCAGGTCCACCGCACCGCCGTAGACGATCTCCGCGCCCGAGGACTCCGCCAGCTGGGCGGTGACCCGGCCGTAGTCCGCGATCCCCGTGCTGCCGACGTGGATCGCGGCCAGCCCCCGCACCTCGGGCTCGTACTCGGCGATCTGCGCCGGGCCGAGCTCGCGCACCGGGATGCCGTTCTCCCGGCCCCGCTGGACCAGCGCGTGCAGCCGCGGCAGCTCCTCCCGCTCGGTGGCGACGATCAGCTTGCCCGTCACCTCGTGCGGGATCCCGTGCTCCGCGCAGAACTTGACCATCTCGGCGGCCCCGCGCACCGCGAAGCGCGCCTTGAGCGATCCCGGCCGGTAGTAGATCCCGCTGTGGATCACGCCGCTGTTGCGGCCCGTCTGGTGCCGGGCCGGTCCGTCCTCCTTCTCCAGGACGACCACTCGGGTCCCCGGAGCCAGGCGCGACAGGGCATGCGCCGTCGACAGGCCGACGATCCCGCCGCCGATCACCAGCACATCGCAGTCCACGCCACCGCCCACGTCGACAACACCTCCCACCCCTGCATACTGCACCCCGCCACCGACAACGCGGCCACGCGGCCCCCGCACGGCAGGCCTTACGCCTGCGCCACCAGCAGTGGCCGGGCCCGTTCGCGCAGCTCCGCGACGCGCGGCTCGTCCCCGTACGGTTCCAGGCGGTGCAGCAGGTCCCGTACGTATTCGGTCGTCCGCGCCGAGGAGATCCGGCCCGCCACCTCCACCGCCCGGGTGCCCGCCGCGCACGCCGCGTCGAGGTTGCCCGACTCCAGCTCCGCGACCGCGCTCACCACCAGCCGCAGCCCGTGCGACCGTACGTACTCCTCGGTGGGCCGCGACAGGGCCTGCTCGGTGAAGCGCCGGACCTGCCGCGGGAGTTTCAGGTCGCGGTAGCATTCCGCCGCATCCGCCGCGAAACGGTCGTACGAGTAGAAACCGAGCCAGGTCGGATCCGGATCGCCCGCGCGCGCCCGCTCCAGCCAGCCCTCCGCCGCCCGCAGCGCCGCGCCGGCGGCCGCGGAGTCGCCGGCCTTCGCGTGGGCCCGCGCCTCGACCAGCCGGAAGAAGCTCATCGTGCGGGCGGTGGCCAGGCCGCGGTTGCGCTCGACGGCCGCCTGCGCGAGGTCCACGCCCTCGTCCGGGAAGTCGCGGTAGGTCGCCTGGAGGGACATCGAGGCCAGCACGTACCCGCCGAGCGGTACGTCCGCGGCGGCGCGGGCGAGCCGCAGCGCCTGGATGTAGTAGCGCTGGGCGGCCTCCTGCTGGCCGGTGTCGAAGGCCATCCACCCGGCGAGCCGGGTCAGTTCGGCCGTCGCGCCGAACAGGGCGCGGCCCACCTCGTCGGTGTACGAGCCGAGCAGCAGCGGCGCCGCGTCCACCCGCAGGCACTCGGGCACCATCGACGAACGCCAGTCCCCGCCCCCGTACTTGGAGTCCCAGCGGCGGGCGTCCTCGGCGGCCTCGCGCAGCTTGGCCACATCGCTGTGCCCGACGCGCTGCCCGTGGTCGCGCGGCGTTTCGGCTCCGGGCTGGGCGGGCACAAGGGTGGACGGCGGAGCCGTACGGCCTCCCGCCCGGCCCGACACCGGCAGGGACGCCGGTGTGCGGGGTTCCGGGGCGGGCGCGTCGTGCGGCGGGACCTCGTGAGCCGAGGGGGTCTGAGCAAGGATGCCGTGTGCCGGGACGTCATGGCCCGAGGCCCCACCGGCCGGTGCACCGTGCTGCGTCGCGGGGGCGGACGGCTCGCGCGCCACCGAGCCGTCGGCGGGAGATATCAGCCAGCGCGAGGCGGGCGTCGCGTACGCCGCCACCGAGAACGAACCCGCCAGGGACTGCCAGATCCCGCCACCGCCGCGGCGGCCGACGAGATCGAGCCGGTACAGGTCCGTGGCCGACCGCACGGCCGCGCCCACGTCGCGCGGGAAGGCCAGACCCACCTCGGGCGCGGGGTCCGCGTCCGCCAGGCCGATCTCGTGGAGCGGCACCGGCCGCCCCAGCTTCGCGCCGATGGCGGCCGCGATCAGGTGCGGGGCGGCGCCCTGCGGCACCATCCCCTTGGACACCCACCGGGCCACCGACGTCTTGTCGTACCGAAGCGTCAGACCGCGCTGCGCGCCGAGGTCGTTGACCCGCCGGGCCAGCCCCGCGTTGCTGATGCCCGCGAGGGCGAGGACGGCGCCGAGCTTCTCATTGGGCTCGCGGAGCTCCCTGGACATGCGCCACCCCTCGTCACACGCGGAACGCAGACGCCGCCGGGGCATAGGCACCCGGCATTTCGTAAACCCAGCGTAGTTCCCCGCCTCCCAAGCGTTAAGGCCTCGACTTCCGTATGGCGGGATTGTTGTCCGTTTGCACAGTCCCGCGCGGGCCCATACCGGGGCGCACGTGTCATCGCGTGCTCCGTGCGTGGTGCCGTGCGCCCGCCCGTGCGCTCTGGCCGCTCGCGGGGCCCGGCGATTCGATGTGCGGTGCGTGGGTCGGCCCGCTGCGCGGATCGGGCGGGTCGGGGGATGCCGCTGCCTCAATCCCCGCGGGTGGCGGAACGGTCCGGGGGGTGGGTTCCGCCTCCCGGACCGCGCCCGCGCACCGTGGGCCGACCCCGCCGGAAGGCTCTCAGGGCGGCCGAAGAATGGCTGAAACCGGCCTATGGGGCGGGGGGAACGGAACACCAAATACCGCGTGGCGGGGGCGTGTTCGTTTGCATGCGCGCCCCCCTTAACCACTCTCGCACGCCTGTCCCGTGGCAGCATGGACCCGAGCCATCCGGGGTCCCGCCGACCGCGCGCTCAGCGCCGTCCGTGCTGCCCGTGCCCCGGTCATGTGCCCACAGGCTGGGGAGGCGGCGGTGCGCTGGTTGGTGGGTTGGAGCAGTATCGCCGCGAGCTTCGGCACGGCCGGCCGCGTCTCGGGACACCGGAACGGGCAAGGCCCAGCTCAGGGCTCCGGGCAGGGCTCCGGCCACGGCTCCGGCCAGGGCGCCTACGGTCAGGGTTCTTACGGCCAGGGCGCCTACGGCCAGGGCGGCGCCCCCCTGCACGGCGGCATCGCGGACGCCGCCCACCCCGACGACCCCGGCGCGGACGCCGAGCGCACCGTGCATCCCGTGGGCGCCCAGCTGCTCTGGGGAGACCCCGACCCCCTCTGGGCCGTGGGCGACTGGCGCCCCGACGAGATCCGGACCCTCACCGCCGACCCCGCGGACCCCTTCACCCGGCTCGCCGTCCTCGGTTGCTGCGGCGCCACCGACGCCGAGCTGAGGAGAGCCCTGTACGCCGCCCGCGGCGGGGCGCTGCGCCACCTCACCCAGTGGTCCGGCAGCTACACCGCCGTCGTCCAGGCCGGCCGCCGGATCACCGTCGTCGGCGACCTCGCGGGCGCGCGCCCCGTCTTCTACACGCCCTGGGCCAGCGGCACCGCCTACGCCACCGCCGCCCTCCCGCTCGCCGACCTCATCGAGGCGCAGCTCGACATCGGCCACCTCGCCGCCCTGCTGGCCTGCCCCGACAGCCCTGAGGCGCTGGGCGACGGCACCCCGTACGCCGGTGTCCGCCGCATCCCGCCCGGCCACGCGCTGATCCTGCGCGAGGGCTCCCGGGAGATCACCGGCTACGAGCAGGTCGCCTCCCTCGCGGTGGCGGCGCCCGAGTCCGATCCGGCCCGCGCGGTGGAGGGCGTACGGGAAGCGTTGGTGGATGCCGTGCGCGCCCGGCTCACGGCGCCCCGCCATGCTCCCGACATCCTGCCGCCGTACGATCCCGGCCCCGTGCCCGGCATGGGCCCCGCCGACCGGCGCGCGGCCCGCGGCGCCCCCGCCCCGGGGGTGGGCGCGGACCTCTCCGGCGGCAGCGCCTCCGCGACCCTCGCGCTGCTCGCGGCCGGCCTGCCGGGGGCCCCGGGCACCCTGCTGAGCCCCGCAGGGGCGCGCCTGCTGGCGGTCACCTTCAACGACCTGGCCACCCCGCAGGGCCGCGAGGCCGAACTGGAGCGGGCCCACGCCATCGCGGCCGACCCGCGGCTGCACCATGTCGTGGTCGCCGCCGCCGAGGAGGCCCTTCCGTACGCCGAGCTCGACGGTCCGCTCACCGACGAACCGGGTCCCTCGCTGGTCTCCGCCGCCCGCGAGCGCCGCCGGCTGGCCGCCGGTTCCGCCGACCACTTCACCGGCCACGGCGCCCGCCAGGTCCTGGACGCGCACCCGGCCCGCATGGCCGACCTCCTGATGGACCGCCGGCGCCGCCACCTGCTGCGCCCGGTGGCGGCGCTGGCCCGTTCGGCCTCCGCCTCCGGAGCCTCCGGGGAGTCCCTGCTGGTGCCGCTGACCGTGTACTCCGCGGCCCGCAGACTTTCCCGTACGACGTACCGCGCGGGCATGGAAGCCGCCGCGGCCCGGCTCCGCGAGGGCGGGGTCACCGTGCGCTCTTCCGGTCCGGTGGACGCTTCCCTCGCCGCCCTGACCTGGTCCCGGCCGGGCCCTGCGGCGGGCTGGCTCACGGGCGAGGCGCTGGCGGAAGTATCGATCCGCCTTTCGGCGGCCGCCGGCCGGCCCCCGCTGTCGCTGCGGCCCGGCGAGGCCCGCGCCCGGGCGGTGCTCGCCCGGCACGCCGCCGACCACCGGGTCTTCGAGCAGGCCGTGGAGGTCCGCAGCCAGCGCCTGCACGCACCCTTCCTCGACAACCAGGTGGTGCGGGCCGCCCGCGCCCTGCCCGAATCGCTGCGCGTGCAGCCCGGGGCCCGGGCCGCGATCCTGCGCAGCGTCCTGAACTCGGCCGGAGTGCGCGAACTCCCGCCCGGCTGGGGCGCCCCGGCCCACACCCCGAACGAGACGGCGACCCGGCTGGGGCTGCGCGCCGCCCTCACCGAGCTGCTCGACCTGTTCTCCTCGCCGCTGCTCGCGGACGCCGGGCTGATCGAGGCCCGGGTGGTGCGCCAGGCCCTGCTCGACGCGGCGGACGGCCGCCCGGTCCCGCTGGACGGGCTGGCGGAGCTCGTCTCGATGGAGCTGTGGCTGCGCCGCCTGCTGGCCCGTCGCGGCACCTGCTGGACCGGCACCTCCAGCGCGCGCCGCCGGGCGGTGCCCGAGGGGGTCCCCGTACACCGCCCGGCCCTGTCGTGAGCCCGGGAGCGGCTCAGGCGCCGAGCACCAGGGCGGTCGCGACGGCCGGGCCCAAGGCGCCGCCGAGCTGGTAGCAGAGGGTGAACAGGCCGATGGCCGTGGGCCGCTGGGCCTCGGGGGCGGCCGAGGCGGCGTGCGTCGACAGGACCGCGTTGGCCCCGGTGGCGGCGAACACGGCGCCGAGGGTGGCGGTCAGCAGCAGCGGGCCCCGGTCGACGAACACCGCGGTCCCCACGGCCAGCGCGCATACCCCGGCCAGGACCGTGCGTACGGCCGTCCGGCCCATGCGCGCCGAGGCGGCGGCCAGCAGCCACGACAGCGCCGAGCCGGTGAGCAGGGCCACGAGCTGCCCGGCCCCGGCCGCGCCGCGGTCCCAGCCGGCCCGCTCGGAGAGCAGCCGCGGCACCGCGAAGAGCAGGGTGAAGTACGAGCCCGACAGTGTCAGCGCCAGCAGCGCCGAGCCGAGGAACAGCGGCTTGCGCACGAGCGCGAGCGGCACGAAGCCGTCGGGGCGCCGGCGTACGTGCAGGGCGAGGGCGAGCGCGGCGACGGCCGCGGAACCCAGGGCGGCGGCGGGGGCGTTGGGCAGCAGGACCAGGGCGGTGGCCAGCACGGTCAGGAGCGCGGCGCCGCGGGCGTCGAACCTGCCCTCCGCCGGGGCCGGTCGGGTCGCGTAGCGGCTCACCGCCGGGACCGCCAGGAGCGAGACCACCGACACCGCGAGCGAGAGCCGCCACGAGACCGACTGCGCGAGCTGGACGCCGAGGAGCGGGCCGGCCGCGCCGAGCATGCCGAAGCCCGCGCTGATGACGCCCATGCGGCGGGCCGAACCGGCCAGGCTCATGGCGGCCGCGACGAGCCCGGCCCCGCCCGCGGCCTGCCCGGCCCGCCCGAGGAGGGTCAGCGCCAGCCACGGGGAGGCCGCGACGAGGAGGGTGCCGAGCAGCAGGAGGGCGCCGCTCAGCCGGAGGACCGGGCGCAGCCCGCGGCGGCGGAGCAGCCCGGCCATCAGCGGGATGCCGACGGCCATGGCCCAGGCGAAGGAGGCGACGAGCCAGGCGGCGGTGGAGGCGGTCACCCCGAGGGAGCGGGCCATGTCGGGGAGGATCAGGACGGGGGCGTTGGCCCCGGCGGCGACCGGGGTGGCGAGCAGGGCCAGCCAGATCACGGGGACGGGGGCGGCCCTGTCGGCCCTGTCGGCCCTGTCGGCCTTGGCTGTGCTCGTGCTCGTGCTCGTGCTCGTGGTCACGGTCGTGCTCATGGGTGCCCGCTCCGATCCATCTCAAGCTTCAGAATCTCAACGTTGAGATAAAAACACCGGGTCCTCTCAACGTCAAGTGTCTCAACGTTGAGATATTCTTGGGTGGTGATGGGCGGCGGCGCGGCGAATGGCGAGCACGGAACCGAAAGAGGACGCGAGATGAGCGACGCAGTGGACGCGATCGTCGGCCAGTGGCAGGCGGAGCGCCCCGACCTGGCGGAAGGCATGTGGGCCGTCGAGGTCCTGGCCCGCATCCAGCGCATGAACCGGGTCATCGAGAAGCAGATCAAGGCCTTCGCGGCCGCACGCGACCTGGAGGTGGGCGAGGTCGACATCCTCTTCACCCTCCGCCGCTCCGGCCCCCCGTACGCGCTGACCGCCGGCGCCCTCATCCCCGCCGCCATGGTGACCTCGGGCGCGATCACCAACCGCATCGACCGCATGGAGGCCAAGGGCCTGGTCGAACGGGTCCGCGACGGTCAGGACCGCCGCTCGGTCCGGATCCGGCTGACCGAGCACAGCATCGAGCTCACCGAGGCGCTGATGGCCGACCACCTGCGCCAGTACGCGGAACTCCTCGCCCCGCTGGACCGGGAGACCTGCACCGCGGTCGCGGGCGCCCTGCGCACCCTCCTCGAGGCCAACGGCGACACCTCGATCACCTGAGCCGCGCGCGGGCGCCCCGGGACCGCCCCCGAAATCCCCTGCCACCCGCGGGCGGACCAGGCAGAATTGGCAGGTGCGGTATCTGATCCTCGGCGTCACCGAGGCACGCGACGAGACCGGCGCCCCCCTCCCGATAGGCGGCGCCCGCCTGCGCGCACTCCTCGCCGCCCTCGCCCTGCGCGCCGGCGGGCCGGCCCCCGTCGCCGTCCTCGTCGACGAGGTCTGGGGTGACGACCCGCCCCTGGACGCGCCCGCCGCCCTCCAGGCCCTGGTCGCCCGGCTCCGCCGCGCCCTGGGCGGCCGGGACACCGTCCACGCCGACCCCGCCGGCGGCTACCGCCTCGCCGCCGACCGCGACGACATCGACCTGCACCGCTTCACCCGGCTCGCCGTGCGCGGTGCCCAGGAGCTGGCCGCCGACCCGGCGGCCGCCGCCCGCACCCTGGGCACCGCCCTGGCCCTGTGGCGCGGACCGGCCCTCGCCGACCTTCCCGAGCCCGGGCGCGCCGCCCACGCCGCCGGCCCCGAGGCCCGACGCGGCGCCGCCCTCCGCGACCGCATCGAGGCCGACCTGCGAAGCGGTGCCTCCGCCCCGGCCGCACTCCTGCCCGAGCTGGAGGCGCTGATCCACGACCATCCGTACGACGAACCACTGCGCGCGCAGCACCTCCGAGCCCTGCGCGCCGCGGGCCGCCCCGCCGACGCCCTCGCCGCCTACGAGCGCGCCCGCCGCATCCTCGCCGACGCCCTCGGAACCGACCCGGGCCCCGAACTCCGCACCCTCCACGCGGAACTCCTCGATCCGCGGCGGGACCCGCACGCCTTCGGGGGCGCCCGGCACCACACCCGGCACCCCTACCCCTACCCCTACGCCAACGCCGAGCGGGCGGCGCCCCTCCAGCCGCAGCCGCCGCGGGAACCGCACGCCCCCGAGACCACCCCCCACCGCCAACCCCCGCCGGAGGCGCGCGGCAACCTCCGCCCTCGCCTCACCTCCTTCGTCGGGCGCGAGCCCGAACTGGCCGCCCTGCGCGGCGACCTGGCGCGCCTGCGCCTCATCACCCTCACCGGGCCCGGCGGTTCCGGAAAGACCCGTCTCGCCGAGCACGCGGCCGCCGACCAGCCCGAAGCCGGCTGGATCGTCGAGCTGGCCCGCCTCGACCACCCCGCGGCCGTCCCCGGGGCGGTCCTCAGCGCCCTCGGCCTGCGCGAGAACTCCCTCGTCGCCCGCGAGAACACCGCCCGCGCCGATCCCGCCACCCAACTCGTCGAGCACTGCGCGCACCGCAGCCTGCTCCTCGTCCTCGACAACTGCGAGCACGTCATCGGCGCCGCCGCCGAGCTCGCCGAGCTGCTCCTCACCCGCTGCCCCGGCGTACGGATCCTCGCCACCAGCCGCGAACCCCTCGGTGTCCCCGGCGAGACCGTCCGCCCCGTCGAGCCCCTGCCGCCCGACCCCGCGCACCGCCTCTTCGCCGACCGCGGCGCCTCGGCCCGTCCCGGCTTCACCCCCGACGAGGATCCGGCCGCCGTCGCCGAGATCTGCGCCCGCCTCGACGGCCTGCCGCTGGCCATCGAGCTGGCCGCCGCCCGGCTGCGGCTGCTGACCCCGCGCCAGATCGCGGACCGCCTCGACGACCGTTTCCGTCT
This sequence comes from Streptomyces sp. NPDC057010, assembly GCF_042673805.1. Lineage (NCBI taxonomy): Bacteria > Bacillati > Actinomycetota > Actinomycetes > Kitasatosporales > Streptomycetaceae > Streptomyces > Streptomyces sp. NPDC057010. The sequence goes on from NZ_JBHUSC010000041.1 coordinate 51,954, forward strand.
GCTGACCAGCGGTTCCCGTACCGTCCTGCCCCGCCAGCAGACCCTGCGCGCCGTCGTCGACTGGTCCTGGGAGCTCCTCGACGAACCCGAGCGCACGGTCCTGCGCCGGCTGTCCGTCTTCGCCGGCGGCTGCGACCTCGCCGCCGCCGAAGCCGTCTGCGCGGACGGCAGCGCCCTCGACGTCGCCGACACCCTCGGCTCCCTCGTCGACAAGTCCCTCGTCCTGGCCGAACCGGCCCCGGATCCCGAAGCCGCCGACGGCACCCACGGCACAGGAGCCACCGCAGGCGCCGGCGTCATGCGCTACCGCATGCTCGAAACCATCCACGAGTACGCCGCCGAGCGCGCCTCCGCAGACCCCGCCGACCGGGCCGCCACCGCCCGCCGCCACACCGCCCACTTCCTGGCCCTCGCCGACCGGGCCGAGCCCCTCCTGCGCTCCGCCGCCCAGCTCCCGTGGATCCGCCGCATCGAGACCGAGCTCGACAACTTCCGCGCCGCCCTCCACCACACCGTCGTCGACGAGCCCGACACCGAGACCGCCCAGCGCCTGGCCTTCGCCCTCGGCTGGTTCTGGTGGCTGCGCAACTACCGCGGCGAGGGCGCGGAATGGACCTCGCTGATCCTCGCCGCCATCCCCACGGAGCCGCCCGAGGGCTCGCCCGCGTACTGGCGGTTCATGCGGCTCCAGGTCCTCCACATCTTCCTGCTCGCCGAGAGCAACTCCGCCGAGACCTTCCGCACCCCCGAGTACCAGGCCCGCGCCGTCCGCATCGAGGAGGCGTTCCGCGACGGCTCCCCGGAGACCACCCGCTTCCCCGGCATGCTCTGGCCCGCGACCGCCTTCCTCACCGGTGACGCCCGCGCCTTCCACGCCAACCTCGACCGGGCCGTCGCCAACTGCCGCCGATACGCAGGCGACTGGGAGCTCGGCGTCACGCTCATGCTCCGCACGCACGTCGCCATCGACCTCGCCGGCGGTCTCTCCGGCGTCGACGCGGACCTCGCCGAGCTGCGCGACATCGCCCGCCGCGTCGGCGACCGCTGGACCCGCGCCCAGGCCGCGAGCGCCGCCGGCGAGGTCGCGCTCTCCCGCGGCCGCTACGACTGGGCGCGCACCGAGTACGAGGAATGCCTGCGGCTGGCCCGCGAGGTCGGGGCCCACATCGAGGCTCCCTTCGCGATCGCCCGCATCGCCGAGACCGCCTACTGCACCGGGGACGTCGACGACGCCGAGCGGCTGATCGCGGAGGCGGACGCGGAGGCCGACCGGTACGGGGTCGTCGACGTCCGCTCCTTCAACCGGATGCTGTCCGCGCTGATCGACATCCACCGCGGCGACTTCGACCGGGCCCGCGCCGCCTACGACGAGGCCCGGGCGGTGGCGGCGGAGATCCTCGTGCCCCCGCAGCTGACCGCCGCCCTGGATGACCTCGAAGCCGTCCTCACCGCCCACCGGAACGGTCCTGAGGCCGGGCTCGCCGTGATCGGGCCCGCCCTCGCCGCCGCCGTCGAGGCGCACTGCGCCGAGCGGGTCCTGGCCGCGCTGGCCGAGACCGCCGCCCGGCTGCTCGCCGACACCGACCGGCCCGCAGAGGCCGTACGGGCCCTCGCGGCGGCCACCGCCTGGCGCGCGGGCCATCCGCGCTCGGTGCCCGAGGAGGCCGCTGTGGCCGGGCTTCCGGCCCGCACCCGAGCCCTGCTCGGCCCGGCGGACCACGGCCGGGAGGAGGCCGCAGGCGCCGCGCTCACCCCGGCCGACGTCGCGGCGGCCCTCACCGGCAGCTGATCACCGAGTCGGCCCAGCTCGCGAGCGTCGGCAGCCGGCCGACCCCGGCCCGCTCCACCACCAGCCGAAGCGTCTTGTGTCCGGACAGGGAGACGTTCACGGACGCCGGCGGATCGCCGTACCCGAGAGCGCCGGACTGCCACAGCCGCTGCCCGTCGGCGTACACGGAGAACCGCACCGCCCCGTCGGTCCACAGCGACAGGCCGTCCACCCCGGCCTTCGCCGAGAAGGCCGTGCACTGCCGGTTCAGGGCGATCTCCACGGAGGAACGGGAGTTCACCGTGATCCCGTTCCCGAACCGCCGGTCGCCCACCTCCAGCCCCCAGCGCTGCCATACCCAGCTGCTGCGCCAGGTCTGGAGCTCCGGCTCGCTGTGGTCCCCGTACGCCGAGTGGTCGAGCCGGGCCAGCTGGTACCCCTGCGGCGGCTTCGCCGGAGGCGGCGGGGTCGGCTTCGGCGAAGGGCTGACCGGCGACGGACTCGGCGACGGCGCGGGCTTCTCGCGACTCGGCGAGGGCGAGGGCGAGGGAGACGCGGAGGCCGAGGGCGCCGGCGCCGGGCGAGCGGCCGGCGCCGACGGCGTCCCGCCCGGCCGCGGCGGTACGGAGCCCTGCACGGGCGGCGGTTCCTCGACGGGCGGGCTCGGTTCGGGCGTCGGCGGGGCGGGCGCATCCGGCAGCACCGGCGCCACCGCACGGGGGGCGGGCTTCGCCTGGACCTGAGGCTCGGTGTCGTCCCCGGCCAGCGCGAACACCACCCCGGCGGCCGCCGCGACCGCGATCCCGGCGGCGAGGGCAGCCTTGGCCGGCAGCCCGAGCCCCTCGGAGACCACGGCACCCCCGACCCCGGACCCGGCCCCACCGGCACCCCCCGCCCCGGCAGCCCCACCGGCCGCACCACCACCGGCAGCACCACCCGCGGCCCCGGCCCCCGCGGTCGACCCGCCGCCGGCGGCAGCCGCGGCGGCCCCGGCCCCTCCCGCGGCGACGGCCCCACCGGCCACCACCCCGGCCGCCTTGGCCGCGTACCCGGCGGCGAACCACCCGATGACCGCGACCGGAAGCAGCGCCGGAATACCGGCGTTGACGTCCTTGAGCTCCCCGGCGGCCAGCCGGCACTTCGCGCACTCCTCCAGGTGCTTGCGCAGCCCCCGCTCCGCCCGCATCCGCAACCCGCCGCGCGCGTAGGCGCCCAGCCGGTCCGCGTACCGCGCGCAGTCGCCGCCCTCACTCAGCGCCGAACTCACATGGGCCTGCAGATAGGCCTGCTTGAGCCCCTCACGGGCACGACTGGCCAGCACGGCCGTCGCGTTGGCACTCAGCCCGAACAGCGGCGCGATCGCACTCGGCGAAGCCTCCTCGACGGTGGTGTGCCACAGCACGGCCTGCCACCGCTCGGGCAGGCTCCGGAAGGCCTGCATCGCGAGTGACTGCTCGGCCTCGTGCATCGCCCGGACATCCGCACCCAGTTCGAGCGTGTCGTCCCCGGCCAGCCCGGACAGCCCGCCGCCACCCTCCGTACCCGTGGCCGCCTGCTCCGCGAACACGGCGAAGTCCTCGACGAGATGCTCCCGCCTGGCGGTCTTCGCCCAGGCCGCGGCGACCCTGCGCACGGTGGTGAGCAGATAGGCCCGCACCGACTGGTCGGGGCCGGCCCCGCCCCGTACCGCCTGGAGCGTCCGTGCGAACACCTCGGCGGTCAGGTCGTCGGCGGTGTGCCCGTCCCGGCAGCAGGTGCGCGCGTAGCGCCGTACGGCATCGGCGTGGCGGCGGAACAGCTCCTCGTAGGCCCTGTCGTCACCGGCCCGCATCCGGGCGATCAAGTCACCGTCGGACGGCGGCAGATCGCTCCCGCCGCCCGAGCCGACGGCATGCCGCCCGCCGCGCTCGCGCTGGGCCGGCACCTGACGGGCGGGCAGACCGGCCACTTCGGCCTCGCCGCCGACGCCGCCCCCGAGTGACTCGTCCCGCCCGTCAACGCCCATCGCGGCAGCCCCCGCACGACACACTGAACCGGTCCACCGTTCAAGCGTGTCACACGGAGGGCGCGCGCCGGACCCGTCTGCTCACCTTCCACTCATCCGGGCACAATTCGGCGAATCGCCGTACTGACGAACCCGCCACGGATGACGAACGCGGACAACGAGCCGGGCGCACCGCCCCGGCCGATCACGCCGTGCGGGAGCGCAGCCCTTCGAGCAGGATGTCGAGCAGCCGCGTCGAAGCCGCCGCCTGCTGCGCCGGGTCGGGCAGCGCGGGCGCCGCCGTCGCTATCACGAGCAGCACATCGGCCACCGTGACGTCCGTACGCAGCTCACCGGCCTCCCGGGCGCGGTCCACCAGCCGTCCGACGACCTCCAGCAGCGCACCCGCGCCGGCGTCGTCCGAAGGCTCGTCCTCGATCGGCGCCCGCGCGCCCACGACCCGCAGCTCGGGAGCGGTGCCCGCCGTGACGGCCTGGCGCTGGTGCGGAACCCGCGCCGCCTCCGCCTCCTCGACGCCGTCCTCGCCGGGCGAACCCACCCGGAGCACCTGCGGCGGCAGCAGCCGCCCGGCGCCCGAGGCCACGGAGGTGCGCAGGAAGCGCGACAGCGCCTGCCACGGCTCCTCCTCCTGGCCCAGCGCCGTCCTGGCCTGCTCGGTCAGCCGGGCGGTCTCTTCCTCGGCTATCCGTCGGACCAGCACGTCCTTGCTCGGGAACCGCCGGTACACCGTCCCGACGCCGACCCGCGCGCGCCGCGCGACATCCTCCATCGGAGCCCCGTAGCCCAGCTCGCCGAACACCTCGCGGGCCGCTCGCAGGACGTGCTCCAGATTGCGCTGTGCGTCGACGCGCAGCGGCGTGGACCGGCCCACGCCGTGCGTGGTGCCGCCCGCGATACCGCGACCGTTGTTCTCGACCGAGAGTGCGGTCGCAGAACCATGGAAATCGGAAATGTTCATATGTTTCCCCCGGTAATCATTTGTCTCCCCCCGGAGACACTCCCCGCCTTCACGTCGAGGGGGCCACGGTCATGTGGGCCCGGTTCTACTCCTCGACGAGATACGAACATAGTTGAGCCAGAGTCAATTCAGAAGAGGCAGCCCCGGACGGAGCACCGCCCGATCGGAGCATTCACCCCCACTTTTCCGATCCGTGCCCTCGGAATCAACCGTTCCGCACCCTTTGACCTGGGCGTTTCCAGTCCCACCGAAGGTCCGCTTCCACCCCGCCCCACCCCCACCTCCGGTCACACAATTTGTCAGGCCTGTGGACAAACTCCCGGCCACGTTGCGTCATGGGGTGGTGAAGGCTGCTAACTCCCGGGGCACGGCCCCCGGTACCCCGCCCCGCACGCGCATCCTGGTCGTCGGCGGCGGCTACGTCGGCATGTACACGGCACTCCGGCTCCAGCGAAAGCTGAGATCCGAAGAAGCCGAGGTCACGGTGGTCACCCCCGATCCGTACATGACGTACCAGCCCTTCCTCCCCGAAGCGGCCGCCGGCTCGATCTCCCCCCGCCACGTCGTCGTCCCGCTGCGCCGCGTCCTCGACAAGTGCCGCATCGTCATCGGCGAGGCCCGGCACATCGACCACGCCAAACGCACCGCCACCGTCTCCACCCTCGCCACCCCGGAGGAGGGCGCCGGCCCGCAGGAGATCGAGTACGACGAACTCGTCCTCGCCCCGGGCTCCATCTCCCGGACCCTCCCCATCCCGGGACTCGCCGACTACGGCATCGGGTTCAAGACGGTCGAAGAGGCCATCGGCCTGCGCAACCACGTCATCGAACAGATGGACATCGCCTCCTCCACCCGCGACCCCGCCCTCCGCGACGCCGCCCTCACCTTCGTCTTCGTCGGCGGCGGATACGCCGGCGTCGAGGCCCTCGGCGAACTGGAGGACATGGCCCGTTACGCCGCGCGGTACTACCACAACATCAAGCCCGAGGACATGAAGTGGGTCCTGGTCGAGGCCAGCGACCGGATCCTCCCCGAGGTCGGCCCCGAGATGGGCGTCTACACCATCCGCGAACTGCGCCGCCGCAACATCGACCTCCGCCTCGAAACCCGGCTCGAATCCTGCGAGAACCGTGTCGCCGTCCTCAGCGACGGCGCCCGCTTCCCCACCCGCACCGTCGTCTGGACCGCCGGCGTCAAACCCCACCCGATCCTGGCCGCCACCGACCTGCCCAAGAACGAACGCGGCCGCCTCGCCTGCACCTCCTTCCTCACCGTCGAGGGAGTCGAGCACGCCTGGGCCGCCGGCGACGCCGCCGCCGTACCCGACATCACCGCCCCCGAGCCGGGCCGCGAATGCGCCCCCAACGCCCAGCACGCCCTGCGCCAGGCCAAGGTCCTCGCCGACAACCTCGTCCACGCCCTGCGCGACGAGGTCCTCACCGAGTACGCCCACAAATACGTGGGCTCGGTCGCCTCCCTCGGCCTCCACAAGGGCGTCGCCCACGTCTACGGCCGCAAGCTCAAGGGCTACCCCGCCTGGCTCATGCACCGCGTCTACCACCTCAGCCGCGTCCCCACCTTCAACCGCAAGATGCGCGTCCTCGCCGAATGGACGCTCTCGGGCCTCTTCAAACGCGAGATCGTCTCCCTGGGATCCCTCGAACACCCCAGGGCAGAATTCGAACTGGCCGCAGGCGGCGGCCACAGGGCCCATCCCCCGAACCCCGCCCCCGAACCCCCGCAGGACAGCCAGAGCTGACGCTGTCAGTGCGGTCGGCCACACTGGACGTGTGACCATAGGTGGGCTCACACCTGCACAGAGTCACATCGTCCCGTCAGCGACCGCTACTGGGGGCACCTCCCGGCAGCAGCCGGGGGGATCAGCGACCACTTGCGACACCACGAGGCTTGAACGCAGTGAACTTCACGCGCTGGAGCGCCCGGTTTCCCGGAACGCAGCGCCGCGCCGCCGCCCGGACCGAACACGCCGCCGCCCAGGCCAAGCGGGGCGAGGGCTCCGTCCCGGCGGCCCGCGGCGGCCGCGCCGACCCCGGAACCGATCGGTCCACGCCGCCCGCGGACGGCCGCCCGGCCGACGCCACGGTGTGCGGCACCGGCACCGGCGCCGGCGCCACCCAGGCCACCGCGACCGCCCCGGGCACGGGCACCGGCACGGCCACGGACCCCGGCACGGGCACCGCCACCGCCCCCCGTACGGGCGCCCTCGCCGCCGTGCCCTCCCTCGAAGAGCTCCCCGTCCGCGAGGTCCTCGGCCGGCTGCCGGCCCTGGTCGCCCTCGTCCACGGCCCCGAGCACCGCGTCGCCTACGTCAACGACGCCTACACCGCCGGCTTCGGCGCCCGCACCCCCGGCGCACCCGCCCACGAGGCCCTCCCCGAGCTCGGCGACCTTGGGCTGCTCCCGCTCCTCGACCAGGTCCAGCGCAGCGGCAAGCCCCGTACCGCCAAGAACCGCACCGCACCGGGAGGCACCAGCTCGTACACCGTCACCTGCACCCCGGTCGATTTCCCCAAGCCCGACACCGGGCGGGGGCCCGAAACGGACCCCCACCACACCGGGATCCTGATCCACCTCGCCGACGTCACCGACCACGCCGAAGCCGTCGAACGGCTCCGCGCCAGCGAACGCCGCCAGCGCGAGGCCGCCGTGACCCTCCAGCGCTCCCTCCTCCCCCAGGAGCTCGAACAGCCCGACGACCTGCGCGTCGCCGCCACCTACCAGCCCGGCGGCACCGAAGCGGCCGTCGGCGGCGACTGGTACGACGTCATCACCCTCGGCGCCGGCCGCACCGCCCTCGTCATCGGCGACGTCATGGGCCGCGGGGTCCGCGCCGCCGCCGTCATGGGCCAGCTCCGCACCGCCGTCCGCGCGTACGCCCGCCTCGACCTCCCGCCCCACGAGGTCCTCCAGCTCCTCGACGGCCTCGCCGCCGAAATCGACGCCAGCCAGATCGCCACCTGCGTCTACGCCGTCCACGACCCCAACGAGGGCCTGCTCGCGTACGCCTCCGCCGGCCACCTCCCGATCCTCGTCCGCGACGAGGACGGCACCGTACGCAGAGCCGCCGACCCCACGGGCCCGCCCCTCGGCACCGGCGGCTGGCTCCACACCTCCGGCACCATCGCGCTCGGCCCCGGCTCCACCGCCGTCCTCTACACCGACGGTCTGGTGGAACGCCGCGGCGAGGACATCGACGAGGGCGTCGCCGCCCTGGAGCGCGCCCTCTCCGGCGCCCAGGGCACACCGGCCGTCATCTGCGACCGCCTCATGCGCGCCCTCGGCGTGGACGCCGACCACGACGACGACGTCGCCGTCATGGTCCTCCAGCAGCCCGCCCGCACCGGCGCGGACGCCGAGCTGTTCCACAACGCCGCCCTCGAACTCCTCGGCGGCATCGAGGCTGCCCCGCGCGCCCGCGCCTTCGCCCAGGGCGTCCTCGCCTCCTGGCGCTTCCCGGTCGAGCTGTGCGATCTCGGAGTGCTGGCCGCGAGCGAGCTCGTCGCGAACTCCCTCCAGCACGGCACCCCGCCCATGCGCCTGCGCCTGCGCCGCACCGACCGCCGCCTGATCATCGAGGTCACCGACGGCGACGAGCACCTCCCCCGCCGCCGCCGCGCCGAACCCGCCGACGAGACGGGCCGCGGCATCTCGATCGTCGCCACCATCGCCTCCGCCTGGGGCTCCCGCCGCACCCCGGGCGGCGGCAAGGCCGTCTGGTGCGAGTTCGCCCTGCCGGACAAGTAGCCGAACACGCCGAAGGCCCCGGTCCACCGGACCGGGGCCTTCGGCTGCGACCGCCGTACTACGCGGCGACGGGCTCACTGACATCGGCGGGCTTGGCGGCAGCCGCCGGCCCCTGCGCCACGACCCTGCTGCTCACCAGCGACGGGTTGTCCTGCACCGGGCTCAGCTGCCTGCCGAGCCGCAGCGCCAGCCAGGCGATCCCGAGCGAGACCAGCACGAACACCCCGATGTACAGCATCGGGATCCCCGCGCCCAGCGGCACACCCAGCGGCCCGAGCGCCAGCGCCATCTGCTTGACCAGCGCGAAGGCCGAGTTGTACTGGCCCACGGAACCCTCCGGAGCCAGGTCGGCCACCAGCGGCGCCAGGGTCGGCGACAGCATGGCCTCGCCGATGCCGAAGAGCGCGTACGTGGTGATGAACGCGGCGGCGGCCATCATGGCGCTGCCGTGCCCCAGCCCGGAGAACCCGGCGATGAGCCACGCCACGGTCCAGATCAGCCCGACCAGCGCGATGACCCGCGAGCGGCGCCGCTTCTCGACGAGCCGCAGCACCACGAACTGGGCGACGACGATCGCGCCGGTGTTGGCGGCCAGCGCGAACCCGAGCGTGGAGGGCGAGATCCCGGCGGCCTCGGTACCGAAGGCGGCGAGGCCCGACTCGAACTGTCCGTAGCAGGCGAAGAAGAGCACGAAGCCCAGAACGCACAGCTGCACCATGGCCTTGTGCCGCAGCAGCCGCTTCCAGCCGCCGCCGCCCGCCTGCGCCGGGTCCTTCGGCATGGCGTCCTTGATGCTCGGCACATGCGGCATCCGCACGGTGGCGATGATCCCCGCCAGCACCAGGAACATCACGGCCTCGATGCCGAACAGCAGGATGAAGCTGCCGGGCCGGCTCTCGTCGACGATCTGGCCGCCGATGAGACCGCCGATGCCCAGGCCCAGGTTCTGCATGAAGAACTGCATGGCGAAGGACCGGGTGCGGGTCGCCGGAGTGGAGCACCACACGATCATCGTGGCCAGGGCCGGCTGCATCACGGCCTGCCCGGCGCCCAGCGCCAGGGCGGACAGCAGGATGGGCACGATGCCGGTGGAGAGCCCGAGCGAGAGCGCCCCGGCCGAAGCCGCCACGGCGGCCCCCATCACCACGGGCACGGGACCACGTCGGTCGATGACGCGACCGGTGAAGGGCAGCGCGACGAGAGCTCCCAGGGCGAACGCCACGAACGCACTCGTGGCGGCCATGGAGCCCAGACCTCGCACCTGCGCCACATAGATGTAGAGGAACGGAACCGTGAAACCGATGCCGAACGCGGTCAGCGCGTTGCCGGCCTGGATCCGCCGCATCGCAGCGCCCATCACCTTGGTCACTTCTCACCTGCCTTTGAGACCGAAGACTGAAGACTTCAGAACTTCACACCTAAACTTCGATCCTTAACTCTACACATCGAAGGAGTTAGACGCCAACGGGTTCGTGCGATACTTCGACCCATGGGTGACACCCCCGACGGCACTACGCCCGTCCACGAGCCGAGCCTCGACGAGCAGATCGCCGTCTACCAGCGCGAGTTCCAGGACCTCGACCCCCAGGTCGAGAAGGTGGTCTCGGCACTCAGCCGTCTGAACCGCCGCATGAACGTCGCGTACGGACGCCAGACCGCGGCCCTGGGCATCAGCAACGCCGAGTGGGAGGTCCTCAAGGCCCTCGTCATCTCGGGCGCCCCGTACCGGATGGGCCCGAGCGAACTCGCGAAGCAGCTGGGCCTCACGCCGGCGGCGATGACCCACCGGATCGACCGCATGACGGCGGAAGGACTGGTGACCCGCGAGCGCGACGAGTCCAACCGGGTGCGCGTGATCGTGGAGCTCACCGACGAGGGGCGCAGCAAGTGGCTGGACGCGATGCGCGCGGCCACGGTCTTCGAGGAGGACCTCCTCCAGGACCTCTCGACTGCGGAGCGCGGGGTACTGGGCGACATGCTCACCCGCCTGCTGGACCGTGTGGAGGACCTCCAGTCCCCCCACTGAACCTGGGGGACATCTGGGGTTGACACGCCCTCCACGGGTCCGTAAGGTTCTTCGAGTTGCCCCAGAGCCGGATGGTTTTGGAGACAACGAATCCCGCCGCCTCGTTGCGGCACCCAACTCAGCACGATCTCCCACCGGGAGCGAATTCGGCATGCTCGAATTCATTCCCGAAGGCCGATTATGAATCGCCGGGGAAATCCACTAGAGTTCGGGAGTCGGAAGGGCCCAACAGCCCGGAAGACAAACCCCGCTGACTGGGAGTCAGGCCCGAAAGAGTCTGATAGAGTCGGAAACGCAAGACAGCAGAACGAAAGCCCGGAGGAAAGCCCGCGAGGGTGAGTACGAAGGAAGCGTCCGTTCCTTGAGAACTCAACAGCGTGCCAAAAATCAACGCCAGAAGTTGATACCCCGTCCACTTCGGTGGAT
>NZ_JBHUSC010000042.1:0-62890 GCF_042673805.1 Streptomyces sp. NPDC057010
CCGCCCGCCACCCCCCCCCCGGGCGGCCCCGGCCCCCCCCGGGCCGGGGGCGGGGTGGGGTGTCGTCCGGGACGGGCTTCGATGTTCGGCGCCCTGGGGCGGTTGCTCTGCCGGGCGGTGGCTCGCGCCGAAGTCATCTCGTTTTAGTCCCGGACGACACCCCACCCCGCCCCCGGCCCCGGCGCGGTCGTCCCCGGCTCACGTTGTCGTGCCGAGGTGGCGGGAGAGCGCCTTGGCGATTTTCTGCGCGTCCAGGGACATTTCGCGGAACATGCCGCTGATGGGGTTCGTGAAGCCGGTGAAGTGCAGGCCCGGGGGCGTGTGTGCGCGGGGGCGGCCGCGGTCGTCCAGGACGCCGTCCAGGTGGCCGACCAGGCCCTCCAGGGCGCGGCGGTAGCCGGTGGCCGCGATCACCGCGTCCGGTGTGAGTCGTGTGCCGTCCGCGAGCACCACTTCGTCACCCTCGAAGGAGTGCACGGCTGCGACCGGTTCCACCCTTCCCTTGCGTACGGCGTCGATGAGGCCGACGTCCTGGACCGGGATCGAGCCCTCCTTGACCCTGCTGTACAGGCCGGTCTCGGGGCGGGGGAGCCCGTATGCCGACAGGTCGGGGACGGAGGCCTTGGCGACGAGGCGGCCCAGCCGGTCCACGAGGCGTACGGGCAGGCGCCGTACGAGGATGCCCGTGCGCTGGGCCGGCCAGCCGGCGGTGGAGCGGCGCACGATGTGCGGGGCGGTGCGCACGGCGAGCCGGACGCGGGCGGCCCCGCCCTCGGCGAGGTCGACGGCTATCTCGGCGCCGGTGTTGCCGGCGCCGACGACGAGGACGTCCTGGCCCGCGTACGGCTCGGGGTGGCGGTACTCGGCGGCGTGCAGCAGCCGGCCCCCGTACGTGTCGCGGCCCGGCCAGTCGGGGAGGGCGGGCGTGTGGTTGAAGCCGGTGGCGACGACGACCGCCGCGGCCGTGAGCTCGCGGCCGCCGGAGGCGTGCAGGAGCCAGCCGTCGGCGGTGCGCTCGACGCGGGTGACCTCGACGCCGGTGACCAGCTCCAGCTCGTGGTACTCGGCGTACTTCTCCAGGTACCGCACGACGTTGTCGCGCGACACCCAGCGCCCGAAGCGGCGCGGCATGGCCAGGCCCGGCAGGGCGGAGAGCCGGCGCGTGGTGTGCAGGTGGAGCCGGTCGTAGTGGCGCCGCCAGGAGGCGCCGACCGCGTCGGACTTCTCGACGACCACCGCGCGGATCCCGCGGGCGCGCAGCGCCGCCGCCGCGGCGAGGCCGCCGGGGCCGCCGCCGATGACGTACACGGGGCGCGGCTGGGTGGTCATGTCGGGTGCTGTGGGGAGTCCGGGCATGAGGTGTGAGCGTATCGCCACGCTGGGTTGATGGGTCTCGGACAAGGAGGGAATCGATTGCGGATCGATCACGGGTCGGCGCGGCTCTGCGGCACAGGGGGGCAAGTACGGACAAACTGGGGTGTCCCGCCCCCTCGGAGAGGAACGCGTGATGTGGCAGCCCGACGGGTGGGACGTCCGTGTCCGCCTCGGCGTCCTCACCCCGCACGCCGACGTCGGCCCCGAGTCGGAACTGCGCGCCATGGCCCCGCCGGACGTCGGCCTGCACACCGCCCGGGTGCCCTTCGGTGCGATGGGGCGGGGCGGGGCGATGGACCCGACCATCCCGCTCGTGCCCGTACGGGCCTTCGCCGAGCCGCCGGGGGTGGACGAGGCCGCCGAGCTGCTCGCGGCCGCGCCGGTCGCGGCCGTCGCCTTCGCCTTCACCAGCTCCGCCTACGTGATCGGCGCCCGCGCCGAGGGGCACATGCTGGCCCGGCTGCGGGAGCGGGCGCACGGCCTGCCGGTGGTCGCCACCTGCGCCGCCACGGTCCTGGCGCTGCGGGCCCTGGGGGTCGCGCGGCTCGCCCTCGTCGACCCGCCCTGGTTCGACGAGACCCTGAACGACCTGGGGCGCGGCTACTACGAGGAGTCCGGCTTCGAGGTTCCGTACGCCGCCCCGTGCGAGCTGCCCAGCGGCCAGACGCTCATCCGGCCGGACTCCCTCCACGACTGGGTCGCGGCGCACGTTCCGGACACGGCCGGCGCGGTCGTGATCGGCGGCAACGGCTTCCGGGCGGTCGGTGCGATCGAGGCGCTGGAGACCACCCTCGGCCGGCCGGTCCTGACCGCGAACCAGACCCTCCTGTGGGCGGCCCTGCGCGCGGCCGGAGCGCCGACGGCGGGCATCGGCGGCTACGGCCGGCTGTTCGCCGTCTCCTAGCCCTTGCGCGATCGCCCCGGATCCGCTGAACTGACGTACCGTCAGATCGAGGGGTGGGGTGACCGTACTGATGCAGACCATCTGGCTCAGCGGGGCCGAATGGCTCGCCGTGCTCCGGATAGGCCTCGGCCTGTGGTGGCTCGAGAGCTGGCGGCACAAGGACAAGAAGGGCTGGTTCGAACGCGGAACCGGCATCGCCTGGGCCGCGGACGTCGCGGGCAAACACCGCTGGCCCTTCGTGAAGGGCGGCTTCGAGAAGGTCGTCCAGCCCCGGCCGCGGCTGATGGCGTACATCGTCGTCTACGCGGAACTCGCCCTCGGACTGGGCCTGGTGCTGGGCTTCCTGACCCCGATCGCGCTGGTCGGCGGCCTGCTCCTGAACCTGCTCTACCTCATCCTCATGATCCACGACTGGGCCGAACAGGGCCAGAACGCGATGATGGCGCTCATCTCGCTGGTCGCCCTCCTCGCCATGTCCTGGCAGACGTGGTCCCTGGACGCGACGATCGGACTCTTCTCATGACCACGGTGCGGTACGACCTCCCCGAGGCGGACGACTTCACCCGGCCCTACTGGACCGCGACGGCGCAAGGCCGGCTCCTGCTGCGCCGCTGCGCGGACTGCGGCCGGGCGCACCACTACCCGCGCGAGTTCTGCCCGTTCTGCTGGGCGGGGGAGGACCGGGTGACGTGGGAGGAGGCGAGCGGCCGCGCCACCCTCTACACCTGGTCGGTGATCCACCGCAACGACCTCCCGCCGTTCGGCACGCGCGTCCCGTACACGGGGGCCGTCGTGGACCTGGCGGAGGGCCCCCGGATGATGACGGAGGTCGTGGACTGCACCGCGGCCGACCTCCGCATCGGAATGCCCCTGCGCGTCTCCTTCCGGGAGGCGGCGGAAGGCACCTGGATCCCGGTGTTCAAGCCGTAACCGGCCCTAAGGCCAGAGCAACTCGCGCACCCAGTCCCCCGCACCCCCGCGCCGATACCGCAGCCGGACGTGACGCCGCGCGGCATCCCCCTGGAAGAACTCCACCTCGGAGGCGTCCAGCACGTACCGGGTCCACGTCGGGGCCGGCGCGTCCGGCTCGGCCCCGGCACGCTCCCACGCGGCCGCCGACGCCCGCGCCAACTCCTCGACGGAGCCGAGCACCTCACTCTGCCGCCCGGTCAGCGCAGCGGCCAGCGCCCCGCGCGACCGCACCGCCAGATCCGCCCGGCTCTCCTCGGCCCCGCAGGCACTCACCCGCCCCCGAATCCGCACCTGCCGCCCCACCGCGGCCCAGTAGAACCCGATCGCCGCCTCCGGCCGCCCGGCCAACTGCCGCCCCTTGGCGCTGCCGGAATGCGAGGCGAAGTGCCACCCCCGCCCGTCGACGTCGTGCAGCATCAACGTCCGCACGTCGGGCCGCCCCTCCGCGTCCACCGTCGCCAGCGTCATGGTGTGCGGCTCCAACTGCCCCGCCCCGGCGGCCTGCACGAACCACTCCCGAAACAGCCCCAACGGCTCCGGGGGCGCCTCCCCGACATCAAACCCGGGAAGCGGCCGGTCCCACACCCGCAGGGAGTGCAACACCTCACGAAACTCATCACGACTCATCCCCCCATCGAACACCACGGGCCACCGATCACCGATGAGTTTTCGCTCCAGCCTCAGTCATACATGCGACGGCACCAAACCAAAGGAGACGCATCATGGCTGAGATCGTGAAGGGCCCCGCCAGCTACTTCCCGTCGATCGAGAAGAAGTACGGCCGGCCGATCGCCGACTGGACGGCCCTCATCCGCTCCTCACCGCTGACCAAGCACATGGAACTCGTCTCCTGGCTCAAGACGGAGCACGGCCTCGGCCACGGCCACGCCAACGCCCTCGTCGCGCACACCCTGGCCGAGGACAAGTAGCCCCGAGGGGGCATTACGGACCCGCTCACTGATGCACCGCACGACCACGGTCGCCTCGGCCTCGTCGGTGGTCACGACCTCGTTGATTCGGATCCTGAGCTCACCGGCATGTTCTCCCCACCGTCGGGCCGGCATCACCAGAGGCCGGCCGACGGCCGCGATGGTACAGCGCGAGGACGGTGGGCGGCCTACGTCCAGCCCAGACGGGCGTCGGACGCCAAGCCGGGAGAAGCGCGTAGCGATCTGACGCGTCTCCCGCTCCCGATGGGCTTCTCGGCGCTGTTTCGTGCAGGTAGAGCCGCCCCCGGCCCGGGGCACGCGTGCCCATGCCCTGGGCGAGTGTCGGGCTGATGCCCGGGCCGGGCGGTGGGCACGGGCCGGACTCGGGAAGCGGGCCCGCACTTCCCTGGCTTCCCCGTGCCCGTGTCTCTGACCCGTGGACCGGCCCGAACCGGAGAGACGATGAGACTGACGGGAAACCCCCAAACCCTCTCTGATGCCGAACGCCTGGGTTCCGAACCCAGAAGCCCCGCCTCCCTGGCCGGCTTGGCCGAGCGAACTGCAGGTGGGACGGACGCCGCTCGCCGGATGCCGAGTCTCGTCTCGCCGCCGAGGGTGGCGGGTGGGCAACCACCGCGTCGCAGCGGCGGTGAGAGGGGGGTCGTGCCCCCGCCCGGCCTCCCCTCACCCCCGCCCCAGGATCACCGTCCCCGACGAGCAGAACCAGCCGCCCGTGCCCGAGGCCAGGGCGACCTCCGGCAGGCGGCCGCCGGGTTTGGTGACCTGGCCTGCGCCCGCCTCGCCGCGGAGTTGGCGGACCGCCTCGACCAGCAGGAACAGGCCGCGCATCCCGGGGTGGCACGCGGACAGTCCTCCCCCGTCCGTGTTGACCGGGAGTTCCCCGTCGCGCAGCAGCCGGCCCTTCTCCACGAAGGCCCCGCCCTCGCCCTTCGCGCAGAACCCGAGGTCCTCCAGGGTCACCAGGGTCATGTACGTGAAGGCGTCGTAGATCTCCGCCAGGTCCACGTCCGCCGGCGTGAGCCCGGCCCGCTCGAAGGCCAGCCGGCCCGACACCGCCGCCGGGGACACCGTGAAGTCCTCCCACTCCGACATGGTGGTGTGCGAGACCGACGTCCCCGCCCCCAGGACCCACACCGGCGCCTTCGCCGTGTCCGGTACGTAGTCCTCCGCCGCCAGGAGCACCGCGCAGCCGCCGTCCGAGCGGATGCAGCAGTGCAGCTTCGTGAACGGGTCCGCGATCATCTCCCCGGACAGAACGTCCTCGACCGTAATCGGCTCGCGGAACATCGCGTCCGGGTTCGTGCCCGCGTTCGCCCGCGCCTGCACCGCCACCGAGGCCAGCTGCTCCAGCGTCGTCCCGTACTCGTGCATGTGGCGGCGCGCCGCCATCGCGTACTTGGAGACCAGCGTGTGCCCGTACGGGACCTCGAACTGCAGCGGCCCCCGCGCCCCGAAGGACAGGTTCGAGGTCCGCCGGCGGGCCTTGATGTCCGCGCGGGCCGTGGATCCGTACACCAGCAGGACGGCGTTCGCGTGCCCCGCGGCGATCGCGTCCGCCGCGTGGGCGGCCATCACCTCCCAGGTCGAGCCGCCCACCGAGGTGGAGTCGACCCAGGTGGGGTGCAGTCCGAGGTACTCGGCTACCTCGACCGGCGCGAGGATGCCGAGGCCGGCGGAGGCGAAGCCGTCGATGACGGAGCGGTCCAGGCCGGAGTCGGCCAGGGCGCGCCGGGCGGCCTGCGCGTGCAGGGCGTAGGGCGTGGGGCCGTCCACCCGGCCGCAGTCGGAGAGGGCGACACCGACCACCGCGACCCTGCGGCGGGGGGATCCGGTTCCGGGTATGAGTCCAGGCATGCAGTGAAGGTACATCTGACGGTACGTCAGGTGCTAGCCCGAACCCGAACCCGAACCGCACCCGAACGAACCCAGTCCCCCGCCCCCCGCCCCCTGTGCATCTGTCGCCGCTCGCCCTAACATGACGCCCCGTCAGATACGGGGAGGAGCCCGACGATGGATGCCGCCTTCACCGCGGAGCAGGACGAGATGCGCCGTACCCTGCGCGAGATCCTGGGCAAGCGCTGCGGACCGGACGAGGTCAAAGCCGCCGTCCGCACCGCCGCCGGATACGACCGCGAGCTGTGGCAGCAGCTCGCCCAGCGGCTCGGCCTGCCGGGCCTCGCCATCGCCGAGGAGTACGGCGGCATCGGCTGTACCCCCGCCGACCTGGCCCTGGCCTGCGAGGAGATCGGACGCACCCTCGCGCCCTCGCCGCTCCTGGCCACCGCCGTGCTGTGCGCGCCGCTGATCACCGCCCTCGGCACCCCCGCCCAGCGCTCCGCGCTGCTCCCGCCGCTCGCCGCGGGCGGGCTCACCGCCGCCCTCGCCGTCCCCGGCCCGTCCCTGGCCACCGCCCTCGCGCTGACCGGCGACAACACCGCCGGCCAGTGGTCCGGCGGCGGCCGCGCGGGCGGAGTGCAGGCCCGTCCCGACGCGGACGGCGGCGGCTGGCGCCTCTACGGCGAGGTCGCCCAGGTGCTCGACGGGCACAGCGCCCAGCTCCTGCTGGTCGCCGCGCACACCGGCGGCTTCGCGCGGAGCCGTACGCTGCTGTTCCTCGTACGGGAGGACGCGCCCGGTCTCGCACGGTCACGGCAGACCGTACTGGACGAGACCCGCCCGCAGGCGAGGATCCAACTCCGCGACGTACCGGCCGATTTGCTGGGCGACCCTGCGGCGGACGCCGCCGACGGCGGGCCCCACGCCGACACCTCCCCCGTCCTCCGAGCCCTGGCCGCCACCGGCCGCACCGCCTCCGCCGTGCTCGCCGCCGAGGCGGTCGGCGCGGCCGGGCAGGCGCTCGCCCGCACCGTCGAGTACGTGACCCAGCGCGAGCAGTTCGGCCGGGCGATCGGCTCCTTCCAGGCGGTCAAACACCGCCTCGCCGACCTCTACGTCCAGGTCCAGGCGGCCCGCTCGGCGGCCTACTACGCCGCCTGGGACCCGGACCAGGGCGGCCTCGCGCTCGCCCAGGCCCTGGAGGCCCTGCGGACGACGGCGGGCGAGGCGATCCAGCTGCACGGCGGCATCGGCTTCACCTGGGAGCACGACGCGCACCTCTACTTCAAGCGGGCGGCGGCCGACGAGCTCCTCTTCGGCCCGGTCCACCGGCTGCGGGCGCACGCCGCGGACGGCGCCGGCCTCTTCACACCCGCGCCTTCCCGAAAGGTGGCCGTCTGATGGCTGCGAATCCCGGCCCCGGCCCCGGCACCGGCCCCGGCACCGGCATCGGCGTCAAGGTGATGCAGAAGGTCTCCTCGACCATGCTGTTCGCCAAGATCGCACCGCACTTCATCCCCGCCATGGACAAGGCGGTCCACAAACTGACCCGCGGAAAGGTCATGCTCAGCGCCCAGATGCTGCCGGGCGTGATCCTCACAGCCAAGGGAGCCAAGACCGGCGAGCCGCGCACCACGCCGCTCGCCTGCATGCCGGAGGGCGACGGGGCGACCTGGCTGCTGATCGGCTCCAACTTCGGCCGGCCCGGGCACCCGGCATGGACCGGCAACCTCCTCAAACACCCCGACGCGGACGTGAGTTGGCGAGGCCAGGACATCGCCGTACGGGCCCGCTTGCTGGAGGGTGAGGAGCGCGCGGCGGCGTGGCAGGCGGTGCTGAAGTTCTGGCCGCCGTACGCGACGTACCAGGCGCGCATCGAGCGCGAGATCCGGCTGTTCCGCCTGGAGCGTCGCTGATCACAGGCGGACGTCAAGGGCAGCGCCGGCATCGAAGCCGACGGAGGCAGCGCCGGCATCGGAGGAGCCGGCAAGGACAGCGCCGGCCCGGGAGCCGGCCGGGGGCAGCGGACCCTGGAGGGGTCCGCCGCTACTTCGTTGGCTTCTTGCCCGTGATGCCGAGGTGGACGAGCAGGGCCAGGTTCGGCTTGAGCTCGGCCTGCTTGACGCCCCAGGTCTGGAAGCCCTTCTGGTGCGAGGCGACCGCGGCCAGCATCGCGACCAGCGAGCCGGCCATCGCCGCGGGGCTGAGGTCCTTGTCGACCTTGCCCTTGGCCTGGAGCTCCTTCATCGACTCCGTCAGGGAGTTGGTGACCGAGTTCAGGATCTTCATGCGGATCTTGTAGAAGCGCTTGTCGCCCTCGGCCGCGCCGAGGTCGACGACCCGCAGGATCGCGTCGTTGCGCCGCCAGAAGTCCAGGAAGCCCTCGACGAGTTCCTCCGCTGCGGCCCAACCGGACTTGCCGACCCAGGTGCGGCCCTCGACGAGCGACGTCAACTGCGCGCCCTCGGTGGCCATTTCCTCGGCGATCTCCAGGACGGCGCCCTCGACGTCCGGGAAGTACTGGTAGAAGGTCGCGGGGGAGGTGCCGGCCTTGCGGGCGACGTCGATCACCTTGACGTCGCGGTACGGCGAGGAGCTGAGCATCTCGCTGAGGCAGTCGAGCAGCTTCTGCCGCGTCGCCTGGCCGCGCCGGCCGGCGACACGCCCGTCGACGGTGCGTACTTGTCCTGTCATGCCGTCAGCTTACCGAGGGGTGATCGGCGCGCTATTCGGCCGCCTGCAAATGGGGTTACGGGGTCCCCGGCCCGGCCGCGGAACGGTCCCGCGGGGCCGCGGGGACGGAATCCGGCCTTCGCGCCGCCCGACGCACCGGCCGCGCCGCCCCCGCCCACCCCCGCCCGGTTCCCGCCCCTTTCCCCCGAATAGTCTTATCAACAGGCTGTGGACAAGTTCTCGGACTGTTCATGGCGGATCATGGCTGGGAGAGGTGGGAGGGTACACACCCCCGCACAACGGAAGGAACCGGGCTCATGGCCGCATTCGCGGAAGGCGCACCCTGCTGGGTGGACGCCTCGCTGCCGGACGTCGAAGCCGGCAAGCGCTTCTACGGTGAGCTCTTCGGGTGGACCTTCTCCGAGAGCGCGGGCGCCGAGTACGGCCACTACACGCAGGCCTACAGCCGCGGCCGCAACGTGGCCGCCCTCGCCCCCAAGCCCGACGGCCGGATGCCCACCGTATGGGGGGTCTACCTCTACACCACCGACGCCTACGCCTGCGCCCAGCGCATCCGCGCCGCCGGCGGCCAGATGGTGATGGAGCCGATGCCCGTGGGCCCGTACGGGACCGCCGCGATGGCCGCCGACCCCGGCGGCGCCGTCTTCGGCCTGTGGCAGCCCGGCACCCACCACGGTTTCGAGGCCCAGCTGGAGCCGTACACGTACTGCTGGAGCGAGGTCTACACGCGGGCCCGCGACGCCGTGGACGCCTTCTACGCCAAGGTCTTCGGCTACGTCCCGGAGGACCAGAACGACGACGAGGCCGGTGTCGAATACCGCGTCTGGTCCCCGCCCGGCAGCGCGCCCGGCAGCGAGACCGCCGTCCTCGGCCGCAGCCTGATCACCGACGCCTTCCCGGAGATCATGCCCGCGCACTTCCTCGCCTACTTCGCCGTCCCCGACTGCGACCGGTCCGTCGCGACGGTGCAGCGGCTCGGCGGCCGGGTCACCGCCGACCCCTTCGACACCCCGTACGGGCGGATCGCGGTCGTGGCCGACAATCAGGGGGCGGTCTTCGGGCTCCTCTCCGAACCCAGGACGCGGCTGGCCCCGTAGCGGCCGGCGGACGCGATCCGGCGTCGAATGCGCTGTCGAAGGCGCCGTCGAGTGGGCTATCCCACGCTGGCCCCGCTCGCCGTGCCGGGACCGGACCAGGCGCGGGCCTGACAGAATCGGGGTTGCGCGACCCGGGCGGAGCCCGGAGTGAGACCCTGCACGGGGCAAGGCCCCGTAACGGTCGCGAGCGCGGTGGACACGGGCCCGGAGCGAGGGCCCGTACGGGGAGGTGTGGAGGCGAGTGGTGGAGCAGCTGACGCAGCACGACCCGAGACGGATCGGCCCCTTCGAGGTGCTGGGACGGCTCGGCGCCGGCGGCATGGGGCTGGTCTATCTCGCACGGTCCGCGTCCGGACGGCGGGTCGCGATCAAGACGGTGCGCACCGAGCTCGCCGAGGACCAGCTCTTCCGCGTGCGCTTCACCCGCGAGGTGGAGGCGGCGCGCGCCGTGTCCGGCTTCTACACCGCGGCCGTCGTCGACGCCGACCCGCGCGCCGCCGTGCCGTGGCTGGCGACCGCCTACGTGCCGGCGCCCTCCCTGGAGGAGATCGTCAACGAGTGCGGGCCGATGCCCGCCCAGGCCGTACGGTGGCTCGCGGCCGGGATCGCCGAGGCGCTGCAGTCGATCCACGGGGCGGGGCTGGTCCACCGCGACCTGAAGCCGTCCAACGTGCTCGTCGTCGAGGACGGCCCGCGCGTGATCGACTTCGGCATCGCGAGCGGCGTCTCCAACACCCGCCTGACCATGACGAACGTCGCCGTCGGCACCCCCGCCTACATGTCGCCCGAGCAGGCGAAGGACTCGCGCAGCGTCAAGGGCGCCAGCGACGTCTTCTCGCTCGGCTCGACGCTGGTCTTCGCCGCGACCGGGCATCCGCCGTACCACGGGGCGAACCCGGTGGAGACGGTCTTCATGCTGCTGCGCGAGGGGCCCAACCTGGAGGGGCTCCCGGAGGAGCTGCGGCCGCTGATCGACTCCTGCATGCAGATGGACGCCGCCCTGCGGCCCACCCCGGCCGACCTGCAGGCGCAGCTCGCCCCGCACCTGTTCGAGGGCGGAGACGAGAGCGGGACCGCCTCGGCGTGGCTGCCCGGCCGGGCCGTCGCGATGATCGAGGCCCGGCGGGCGGGGCACCGTACGCCGCCCACGCCGCCCGCGCTCGGGTCGGGCAGGGGCGCCGGCGCCGCGGCCGGACCCCGGGGGCCGATCTCGGGGCCCGCCACGCACCGCCGCGAGGCCGACCCCTGGGTCGACCCGCGCACCGGGCAGGCCGTCCCGCAGCGCCCGCACCACCCGCCGCGGTCCCCGGTGCCCTCGGGCGAGCCCGTCCGTCTCGGCGGCTCCCCGGTGCCGATCGGGCCGGGGCCGCGCGCGACCGCCTCGGCGCCCGCCGGGCACGCCTCCGCGGACTCGGCGACCGGCTGGATCCGCCCGCCGGGCGGCTCGGCGGCCGTGGCGTCGGTGCCGGCCCCCGCGTCCGCGGCGGGCATGGCCTCCGCACCCGGTACCGGCGGCAGCGGCCCGGCCCCGGACAGCGGCCGCTGGCGTCCGTGGCGCTTCCGCATGTCCAACGAGGTGTGGGGCACCCCGACCGTCGCCGGCGACCTGCTGTACGTCACCTCCTTCGAGGTGCACGCCCTGGACGTGGCCAGCGGCCGCCGCCAGTTCAAGACGCGCGACGTCGCCTGGTCCATGGCCGTCGCCGACGGCCGGATCCACGCCTCCGACGGCCCCTCCCTCTACGCGCTGGACGCCACCGACGGCTCCGAGCGGTGGCGGCTGTCCACCGACGCCTGGGTGTACGCCGTACGGGCGGAGCGGGGCACGGTCGTCACCGCCACGCGCGGTGGCGGCGTACAGGGCTGGGAGGCGTCCAACGGCCAGAAGCTGTGGGAGCTGACCGGCGGCCAGACCGACTTCGAGACCCCGGAGGCGGCCCCCGTCCTCCACGACGGCACGGTGTACGTGTGGCAGGACGCGCGGCTGCGCGCCCTGGACGCCCGCAGCGGACGCGAGTCCTGGTCCTACCCGGTCGGCGACGCCGCCTCCTGCGGGAACGTCCCGGTCCGCGTGACCCCGGCCCCCGACGGCAACGTCTACGTCGTCGCCGGCACCCGCGTCCTGTCCGTGGACCGGGCCTCGGGCCGGGTGCGCTGGCACTTCGAGGCCCCCGCGGTCTTCCTGGCCCCGCCGGCCTTCGCGCCGGGCGCGGCGGTGACGGGCGGCGGGGTCTACCTCGCCGACTACCTGGGCACGGTCTACGCCCTCGACGCGGCCACCGGCAAGGACCGCTGGCGCATCGCGACGGAGGCGCGCTCCTCGGCGGACCCGGTCCTGGTCGCGAACGGCAGCGTCCACCTGGGCGCGGGCAGCGCGCTGTACACGCTCGACGCGGTCACCGGCACCCCGAAGTGGCGGTTCGCGGCGGGCGGCGAGATCACCGGCCTGCCGGCGGTCGCGGACGGCCGCGTGCACTTCGGTTCCGCCGACCACTGCCTGTACACCCTGGACGCGGCGGGCGGCCAGCTCCGCTGGAAGCTGGCCACGGGCGGGGAGATCACGGGCGCCCCGGTGGCCGAGGCGGGCGTGGTCTACGCGTGCAGCAAGGACCGCTGCGTTTACGCCCTGGATGCGGCGAAGGGAACGGGTACCCGTACGGCCGGCTGAGGCGACTCGGCCCCGGCCGGGCCCCCTCCCGGTAGCGGAACGCACCGGGAGTGACAGGATGGACCCCATGAGCAACGTCTACTTCGACATCAACATCGACGGCGAGAACGCCGGCCGCATCGTCTTCCACCTCTTCGACGAGGTCGTCCCGAAGACCGCCCAGAACTTCCGCGAGCTCGCCACCGGCGTGCACGGCTTCGGCTACGCGGGCTCGCCGTTCCACCGCGTCATCCCCCAGTTCATGCTCCAGGGTGGTGACTTCACCAACCAGAACGGCACCGGCGGCAAGAGCATCTACGGCGAGAAGTTCGCCGACGAGAACTTCCAGCTGAAGCACGACCGCCCGTTCCTGCTGTCGATGGCGAACGCCGGCCGCAACACCAACGGCTCGCAGTTCTTCATCACCACCGTCGTCACCCCGTGGCTGGACGGCAAGCACGTCGTCTTCGGCGAGGTCGTCGAGGGCTCGGACCTGGTCAAGAAGATCGAGTCCCTGGGCTCCCAGTCGGGCGCCACCCGCGCCAAGATCGAGGTCGCGGCCTCGGGCGTCGTCGACGCTGCCTGATCCCTCCGCCTTGCCGGTCGGCCCCGCCCCCACCCGGGGGCCGGGGCCGCCGCCATGTCAGCCGCCGGACGGGCGCGTGTCCCGGGACCCGTCGGCGGACGTGTCGGGGGTGACCGGCGGCAGCGTCGCCCGCGTGCGGCGTCCGGGGCGGCCCCGCATCACGGCCGCGCCCAGGATCAGCAGGGCGCCGGCGCCGAAGGCGTTGGCGACTCCGTCGCCGAGGCCCTTTCCGTCGGCTCCGACGGTGAGGCTCCCGGCCGCCTGGCCCTGGCGGACCATCCACAGGACGGCGAAGCCGAGCACCACGACCCCGGCCAGCGCCATCAGCAGCCGTGAGCGGCGCAGGACCGCCACCAGCGCCAGGAGGGCGGCGAAGAGGAAGGGGAGCAGGAGCGACCCCATCAGCGCGGCCTTGTGGTCGGTGATGCCGGTGGTGGTGAAGAGGTCCTGGACGCGGTAATCGCGTCCGTGACGGCCGTCGTACCAGGCACGGAAGGGGCTCCAGACGGCGGCCGCCGCTCCGATGAGACCGATCAGCGAGCCGAGTGCGTTGCGGATCATGCCCGGCCCTCCGAGGTGTGCGGTCTCGATCCCGACGCTACGCCCGGCCCCCGGCCCCCGCACCCGGGAAGGCCCGGCGGGTGGACGGGCCGGCGGTGTCAGCGCGCCGACGCCGCCTCGACCTTGGTCTTGAGGGCGCCGAGCAGCTGCCGGACCAGGTCGATCGTGGTCTCGTCCGTCAGGTTGCCCTCCTCGTCGAAGCGCTCGTGCGACCGGAACACCTGGACCTCGGGCTTCACGACCACGTCGCTGTCGGTCCACACGAACACCTGCCGCAGCGCGAGCTGCGCCCGCACCGTGCCGAAGTTGGTCGGGGCCGCGCCCAGGATCGCGATCGGCTTGCGGTTCAGGAGCAGGCCCTCCTGCTTGGTCCAGTCGGTGCTGGCCCAGTCGAGGGCGTTCTTCAGGGTGCCGGGGACGGAGTAGTTGAACTCGGGGGTGGCGATCAGCAGCCCGTCGGCCTCCGCGATGCGCCGCCGCAGGTCGGCCACGGCCGCCGGGCGGTCCTGCGGGTTGTCGAGGTCCTGGTCGTACGGGGGGAGCTCGCGCAGGCCGTCGTAGATCTCGATGTCGAGGCCGCCGGGCTGGTGCTTGCGCGCGGCGCGCAGCAGGGCGGTGTTGTGCGAGTCGGCGCGCAGGCTGCCGGAGATGGCGAGGATCTTGAACTCGGACATGACGGTTCCCCCTGTGTGGTCGCGTGGTTCGCGGTGGCCGGGGCCGCTGCGGCCCCGACAGGCATGACACTAAACCGTTCAGTTCAGTCACGCAACTGCACCGTTCGGTTTACCCAGTTGGGTGTGCGGCGCCTGGTAGCGTGACCGGCCATTCGTCCTAGGGGGAGGGGTCGAGCCGTGCCGGCTGGACGTCAGATCAGATTCACCGCCGTACTGGTGGCCGTGGTGTTCGCCCTGACCGGGTTCTCGTCGCACGGCGGAAGCAGCAGCAGCGGGAGCAGCGGCAGCGGGAAGAGCAAGAGCAGCAGCGGCGGGGGCGGCTGCTCCAGCTCCAAGACCAAGAAGAAGAAGTCCCACAGCGGTGGCAACAACAGCACGGCCTCCGCCACGCCCTCGGCGAGCCCGACCGGCGATCCGGCCACCGCCGTGGTCGTCACGTGCGCGGGGCCCCAGCAGGCCACCACCACCGTCAGCTTCACCTCCCGGCTCGACCGCAAGGCGAGCGTCAAGGTGAACCTGTACCGCGAGAACGCGGCCGGCACGGTCGTCGAATCGTCCGTGGTCCGGGTGACCCTGGAGGCGCGCGAGACCCGCACGGTCGACGTGCCCCTGGAGGACCCGTCCCACGCCGCCGAGGTCAAGACCTGCCGCCTCGCCGCGCCCGACACCGACACCGCCACCGGCGGCCCCACCCCGGGCGACGGCGCCTCCGGGTCCAAGTCCACGTCCACGTCCAAGCCCACGTCCAAGCCCACGCCGAAGCCGACCAAGTCCCCGGCCAAGCGCTGATCAGCGCAGCCGGAACTCCGTCCCCGGCCGCCGCCCGCCGAACAGCTCCGCCTGCCGCTCCGGCGCCAGGTTCCCCAGCGTGATCAGCGCCGGAGCCTGCGCCAGGGCCTGCTGGAGCGACGCCAGCTTCGCCGACCACAGGGCGCGTACGGTGCCCTGCACGGCCTCCGTCGGGAACCCGGCCAGCGTCTGCGCCACCCGCAGGGCCGCCGGGAGCAGCTCCTCGGGCGGCGTCACCTCCGAGACCAGCCCGATCTCGTACGCCCGCTGCGCGGAGAGCCGTTCCGCCGTACCCATCAGCGACATCCGGGCGACCTCGCCGAAGGGCATCCGCTGCGCCATGTACACGGCCTCGTAGGCGCTCACCATCCCGTAGGCGGTGTGCGGGTCGAAGTACGTCGCGGACGACGAGGAGACGATGAACTCGGACTCGCCCAGCAGGTAGAAGGCCCCGCCGCACGCCATCCCGTTGACGGCGGCGACCACCGGCTTCCACAGGTCGGCCGCCTTGGGGCCGATCGCGACCAGCGGATCGTCGACCGAGTACGGGGAGGCGGGCTGCGGGACGTCCACGCTCCGGTCGATGCCGGTGCAGAACGCGGCCGTCCCAGCGCCCGTGAGCACCACCGCCCGCACGTCCTCCTCGTAGCGGAACTCCCGCCACACCGCGCTCAGTTCGGCGGCCGTCGCGAGGTCGATGGCGTTGTGCTTCGACTCCCGGTCCAGGGTGACGACCGCGACGCCGGTGGCCTTGTCCCGCTCCACCCGCAGCGTCATGACTTCTCCAGGATCCAGCGCGGTACGGTCACCCCGCCCGTCTCGGCGAAGACCGCCTGGACGCGCGCACCGATGCGCAGCCGGGCCGGGTCCAGCGAGTTCAGCGGCGCGTCGGGGGCGGTGACGAGGTTCCCGGCCAGGCGGATGTGGGGGGCCTCGGCGAGCTCCACGAGGATCACGTTGTACGGGGCCTGCGCGGCGTAGGCGGGCAGCAGCGGCGGGTGCGGCCGGACGTACGACCAGATGCGGCCGCGGCCGCTCATCAGGCGCCACTCCGAGGAGAAGGACTGGCAGTGCGGGCAGCACGGCCGGGGCGGAAAGCGGAGTCTGCCGCACGTGGCGCAGGCCTGGATGCGCAGTTCCCCCCGGGCGGCGTACTCCCAGAAGGGGGCGCCGTCCTCGTCGGGGACGGGGAGCAGGAGCGATTCCTCGGTGGTGCGGGTGGTCATGGCGTGGCCCTCCTCGGGGCTCGGGCGGCTCTGGCTCGGGCGGCTCTGGCTCGGGGCGGCGGGCCGCCGCTCAGGCTCGCAGCAGGATCGCGGACGTCGGGACACCCTCGCCCGCGGTCACCAGGCAGGTCGCGGCGTCCGGCACCTGGGCGGTGGAGATCCCGCGCAGCTGCTTGACGCCCTCGTTGATCAGGTTGAAGCCGTGCACGTAGGCCTCGCTGAGCCCGCCGCCCCCGGTGTTGATCGGGAGCCGGCCGCCCATCTCCAGTGCGCCGCCCTCGGTGAAGGCGGCGCCCTCGCCGCGCCCGCAGAAGCCGTAGCCCTCCAGGGACAGCGGGATGAGCGGAGTGAAGGCGTCGTAGATCTGGGCGACGTCCACGTCCTGCGGACCGAAGTCGGCCTGCTTCCACAGGTGTCGGGCGGCCGTCCAGGCGGGGCCGGAGAGTGGGTCGTCGTTCCAGTAGTTGACCATGCCGTGGTGCTGGGCGGGCAGGCCCTGTGCGACGGAGTGCACGTAGACGGGCTTCTGGCGGCAGTCCCGGGCCCGTTCGGCGGAAACGATCACGCAGGCCAGGGCGCCGTCGGTCTCCAGGCAGTTGTCGAAGAGGCAGAGCGGGTCGCTGATCATGCGGGAGGTCATGTACATCTCGCGGGTCAGCGGGCGTTCGTACATCATCGCGGCCGGGTTCTCGTTGGCCCGGTTGCGGCAGGCCATCGCCACGTTGAAGAGGTGGTCGCGGGTGGCCCCGTACTCGTGCATGTAGCGGCGGGCCAGCATGCCGATCTCGTCGGCGGGGCGCAGCAGCCCGAAGGGGCGGGTCCACTGGCCGGGAGTGGGCAGCTGGACGGCTGTGTTCTTCCAGGGTCTGGGGCCCGAGCCGCGCTTGCGGGAGCGCCAGGCGACGCCGACGGTGGCCTGGCCGGTGGCGACGGCGGCCGCGAGGTGGCCGACGGTGGCGCAGGAACCGCCGCCGCCGTAGCCGATCTTGGAGAAGAAGGTGACGTCGCCGGCGCCGATGGCCTTGGCGACCTCGACCTCGTCGGTCTCCTCCATCGTGTAGGAGGCGAAGGCGTCGACCTCGGACGGGGCGATGCCGGCGTCGGCGAGCGCGGCCAGTATGGCCCGGCAGGCCAATTCCTTCTCCGTTTGGGGTAGTTGTTTGGCGAAGGGGGTCTGGCCGATACCGACTATCGCCGTCGCGTCCTTGAGCGTTGCGGCCATCGCCACCTCCGGGGGGTGCACCAGTACTGACAGCCGCGAAGGCTACAGCTAATCTGACGGATAGTCAGCTACTGGCACCGGGGAGGGCGCACGATGGACGAGGACGGCATCGAGGAAGCCATCGAGGACGGCATCGAGGACGGCACTGCGGGCGCGCACGAGGACCCGCGCGGTGACCTGCGCTGGGGCACCATCGCCGGACTCGTCCGGGACGCGGCGGCCCGGTACGCCGACCGCGAGGCGGTCGTCGACGGCCGCGCCCGCATCACCTACGCGCAGCTCGGCGAACGCGTCGAGCGCGCCGCGGCCGCCTGCATCGCCGCCGGCGTCGGGCCCGGCGACCGGGTCGCCGTCTGGGCCCCCAACACCCTGGAGTGGATCGTCTCCGCACTCGGAGCCGTCTCCGCGGGCGCGGTCCTCGTCCCCCTCAACACCCGTTTCAAGGGCGCGGAAGCGGCATACGTCCTGCAGCGCAGCCGCGCCCGCCTGCTCTTCGTCACCGGCACCTTCCTCGGCACCTCCTACGTGGCCTCCCTGCGCCGCGCCGCCGCCGAAGGCCCCGGCACCGGCCCGCTGCCCGGCCTGCCCCACCTCGACCAGGTCGTCGTCCTCGCCGAGGACGCCCCCGAGTCCTTCCGCACGTGGAAGGAGTTCCTGGCGGGCGGCGACCACATATCGGCCGGGGCGGTCCGCGAACGCGCCGGGGCGATCACCCCCGACGCCCCCTCCGACATCATCTTCACCTCCGGCACCACCGGCAGCCCCAAGGGCGCCGTCATCACCCACGCCCAGTCCCTGCGCTGCTACGACGTGTGGAGCGAGCTCGCCGGCCTGCGCGAGGGCGACCGCTACCTGATCGTGAACCCCTTCTTCCACACCTTCGGCTACAAGGCCGGCATCATCGCCTGCCTGATGCGCGGCGCCACGATGGTCCCCCAGCCCGTCTTCAACGTGGACACCGTCCTCGCCAACGTCGCCGCAGAGCGGATCTCCGTACTCCCCGGACCGCCCACCCTCCACCAGTCCCTCCTCGACCACCCCCAGCGCGACCACCACGACCTCTCCGCCCTGCGCCTGGTCGTCACCGGCGCGGCCGTGGTCCCGCTCCGGCTCGTCGAGCGGCTGCGCGCCGAGCTGCACATCGCCACCGTCCTCACCGCGTACGGGCTCTCCGAGGCCAGCGGCATCGTCACCATGTGCCGCCGCGGCGACCCGGCGGAGGTCATCGCCGCCACCTCCGGGCGGGCCATCCCGGACACCCAGGTGCGGATCGCCGGCCCGGACGGGGCCGCGCAGCCCCCCGGCACCGCGGGCGAGGTGTGGGTGCGCGGCCACCACGTCATGCAGGGCTACTTCGAGGACCCGGCCGAGACCGCCGCGGCCGTCACCCCCGAGGGCTGGCTGCGCACCGGCGACGTCGGCGTCCTCGACGAGGCCGGCAACCTGCGCATCACCGACCGGATCAAGGACATGTTCATCGTCGGCGGCTTCAACGCCTACCCCGCCGAGATCGAGCAACTCCTGGGCCTCCACCCGGACATCGCCGACGTCGCGGTGGTGGGCATCCCGGACCCCCGCCTCGGCGAGGTCGGCAAGGCCTACGCGGTCCGCCGCCGCGGCTCCACCCTCACCGCCGACGACCTGATCGCCTGGTCCCGGCGGGAGATGGCCAACTACAAGGTGCCGCGCGCCGTCGAGTTCGTCCCCGAACTGCCCCGCAACGCGAGCGGCAAGGTCCTCAAGCGCGAGCTGCGGGCCCGCTGAGTCAGGGGACGAGCTTGCCCAGGTCGACGGCTGCGGGGAAGGGCACGGACACCTTCAGCCACTCGCGGTGGATCCCGGTGGCAACGTACGCCCGGGTGACCGTGTCCAGTTCGTAGACATGGACGGCGGGCCCCGTCGCCTCGTCCTCGACACGCCAGAAGTGGGGGATGCCCGCCTGGGCGTACTTGAACGGCTTCATGGAGCGGTCACGGTCGGCGGACTCCTCGGACACCACTTCGATCACCAGGACGACCTCCTCGGGGAGGTAGCGGGTGCGATCAGGGTCGTAGGCGACCGTCGCTGCCAGGATGTCCGGTTCGGGGCGGCTCCGCTTGTCGAGGCGGACGGTCATCTCCCTTTCGATTTCAATGCCGTCGGGCGCGGCCTGCCGCAGACTGAAGGTCAGGTTGTCCACGAGCCGGGCATGCCAGGACCGCTGCGGGGACATCATGAAGATCAGCGCTCCGTCGATGAGCTCGGTGTGCCGGGGGGCCTGGGCCCAATGATCGAGGTCGTCCGCTTCCCAGCCGCTCGGGCGGGGCGGGAGCATCCATTCGGGGAGCTCGGCTGCCATGGTGTCCTCCAGAGGGTGCCGGGCCAGCCTACTCGGCAGCGTGCTTCCGGGCGGGTGTCCGAGACTGTTCCGTCCGCCGGGCCAGGACCAGCCGCCAGCGCGGAGCGCCCGAGGGCAGGCGGCCGAAGGGCTCCAGCGGTACGGTCTCCACCGCGAAGCCGGCCGCCCGCAGGTCGGCGAGGACGCCGCTCGGCGGGAAGGTCCGGTAGTACATGACGAAGGGCGGCCGCCACACCGCGTTGCGCACCCGCATCGCCGCGTCGAATCCGGCCACCGCCCACCACACCGGCGAGGACGGCGGGATCGGCGCGCCGATCGGGAAGGCGAAGACCCCGCCCTCGCGCAGCGCCGCGTGGGCCCCGGAGAAGAGCGCCGGCCGCTCGGCGGGGAGGAAGTGGCCGAAGGCCCCGAAGCTCACCGCCAGGTCGTAGGAGCCGGCGAGCGCGGGCGGCAGGGCCCGCGCGTCGGCCCGTACGAAGTCCACGGCCGGGGAGCCCGCCCCGTGGGTGCGCTCCGCCTCGGCCAGCATCCCCGCGCTCAGGTCGACTCCGGTCACGCGCTCCCGGCACAGCCGCCGCAGCATGCCGATCCCGGCGCCCGTGCCGCAGCACAGGTCCAGCCCGGCGCCGAAGGAGCCCTCGCGCTGGGCGAGGGTCTCCTCGACGGCGTCGAGGATCCGGTCCGGGGTGCGGAAGGGGGTGTGGTCGAACTTCGGCGCGAGCAGGTCGTAACCGCGCTCGACGGAGGAGAGGGCCTGCACGGCGAGTTCGCGGACGCTGGGCCCGTGGGTGGTGAACACGCGTCCAGCCTAGATCCCCGGGTGCGGCCGGGCGCGGACGCACGGCGGCGGCCGCGGGGGCTCCCCCTCCGGGCCACCGCGGCCGCCGTCCCCCGTGCGTTTCCCCCGTACGTCTTTGCGTGCGCGCTGCGTGCGTACCGCTGCGTTACGGACGCGGACCGGACGCGTGGTTGTCCAGCGTCTGGATCTCCTCGTCCGAGGCGTGGTTGTCGAGGGGCTTGATCTCGATCCCCGACGCGTGGTTGTCCAGAGTCTCGATCTCGGCGCCCGAGGCGTGGTTGTCGAGCGGCTTGATGGTGCCGTCGTTCGGCAGGATGTTCTCGTTCGTCGTCATCGGTTCTCCTGATGGATGGGTAGGGCCCGTTCGGCGATTCCCCCGCGGACCGCCGAACGGGTAGTCCTCCAACCGACCCTGGCGCCTCCCCCGGCGCGCCGGGTCGATGCACTTATCGTGCCGTCCGGCGATAAACGAACGATGAACGCCGCATTCAACGGGCATCATCGCAGATCAGGAGGCGGGTCAGGCGGCGAGCTCCGAGGACAACAGGGCCCGTACCTCGGCCAGTTCCGCCGAGCCCAGCTGCGCGAACACCGTCTCCGCCTCCCGCCAGCACGCGCGCGCACGATCCGTCTGCCCCAGCCGCCGCAGCGCCCTGCCCAGGACCGTCAGCACGGTCGCCCGCCGCCACTCGCCGCCGATGCCGCGCAGCGCGATCGCCTGCTCGGCGTGCGAGGCGGCCAGCGTGGGCCGGCGCGCCGCGAGGTGCGCCTCGGCGAGCCGGAAGTGGGTCACGCCCTCCCACAGCGGCTGGCGGTTGTCGTGGAACAGCGCCAGCGCCTCGGTGAGCTGCGACAGCGCCTCGCCGAGCCGGCCCGCCTGGGTGAGGGCGATGCCCAGCGCGTAGCGGCCGTTGGCCAGGCGCAGGGTCAGCCCCATCCGGTCGTAGATGGTGATGCCCTGCTGGGCGAGGTCGATGGCGCTCGTCAGCCGGCCCAGCTCCACGTGGATGCGCGAGAGGTTGCACAGGGCGCTGGCCTCGCCGACGTTGTTGCCGTCGGCGCGGAAGTTCTCGATGGCCTCCAACAGGTACCGCTCGCCGTCGGCGTGCCGGCCCTGGTAGAGGGCGATGATCCCGCGGTCGTTGGGCGCCCAGCAGCTGGGCAGCGGGTCGCCGGCATCGAGGGCGAGCGCCGTGGCCTGGCGGGCCTCGTCGTCGGCCTCGGTGAAGCGGCCCGCGACGAGGTGCACGTTGGTGAGGGTGGTGCGGGC
Source organism: Streptomyces sp. NPDC057010 (assembly GCF_042673805.1). NCBI lineage: Bacteria > Bacillati > Actinomycetota > Actinomycetes > Kitasatosporales > Streptomycetaceae > Streptomyces > Streptomyces sp. NPDC057010. Next base: position 21,940 of record NZ_JBHUSC010000042.1, read on the forward strand.
CCGGCCCTCGGCGTACGGGTCCTTCGCGGCCTGCGCCGCGTCGCGTACGGCGACGGCGGCCGATTCGTACTGCTTGGAGTTGGCCCCGGACTCGGCGAGGTCCTTGGCGGCCCACAGCAGGTCCACCGCGCGGCGCAGCACGCCGGTCTCGTCCGTCCGTACGGCGGCCTGCCGTACGCACGCCAGCAGCGGGTCGGCCTCCGCGTACAGCCAGTCCAGGGCGGCGCGCGGCTCGCCGAAGACGAGCCCGGGGTAGTGGGTGTCGGAGAGGTGGGCGGGGAGGCGGTCGCCGGGGCGCTCCAGCGCGTAGACCCCGGAGGCGGTGGCCAGGTAGAAGTCCAGCAGCCGGTCGAGGGCGGCGTCGCGCCCGCACGGCGGCTGCTCGTCGCGCTCGGCGCACGCACGCGCGTAGAGGCGTACGAGGTCGTGGAAGCGGTAGCGGCCGGGAGCTGCGGATTCGAGGAGGGAGCAGTCCACTAAGGCCTCCAGGAGGTCCTCGGTGTCGTGCTCGGGCAGGTCCAGTACGGCCGCTGCCGCCGAAAGGGAGATGTCGGGCCCGTCGGCGAGGCCGAGCAGGCGGAACGCGCGCTGCTGGGCGGGCTCCAGCTGGCCGTAGCCGAGCTCGAAGGTGGCCTTGACGGCGAGGTCGCCGGCCTGGAGCTCGTCGAGACGGCGGCGTTCGTCGGCGAGCTTGGCGGCGAGGACGGAGACGGTCCAGGTGCGGCGGGCGGCGAGCCGGGAGGCGGCGATGCGGATGGCGAGCGGCAGGAAGCCGCAGGCGCCGACGACGTCGAGGGCGGCCTGGCGTTCGGCTCCTACGCGTTCGGCGCCCACTATGCGGGTGAACAGCTGGAGGGCCTCCTCGGGGCTCATCACGTCGAGGTCGACGAGATGGGCCCCGGCGAGGCCCGCCATGCGGACCCGGCTGGTGACGAGGGCGGCGCAGCCGGCAGTGCCGGGCAGCAGCGGGCGGACCTGGGCGGCGTCGCGGGCGTTGTCGAGGAGGACCAGGACGCGGCGGCCGTCGAGGGTGGAACGGTAGAGCGCGGCGCGGTCGGCGGGGGAGTCGGGGATGGCGGTGTCGGGGGTACCGAGGGCGCGCAAGAAGGAGCCGAGGACGGCCTCGGGCTGGGCGGGGCTTGCCTCGGTGCCCTGGAGGTCGACGTAGAGCTGGCCGTCCGGGAAGTGCGGGCGGGCGGCGTGCGCGACGTGCACGGCGAGGGTGGTCTTGCCGACGCCGCCGATGCCGGCGAGCGCGGAGACGGCCATGACCTGGCCTTCGGTGCCGCCGGAGAGGATGGCGCCGAGTTCCTCGACGAAGCTGCTGCGGCCGGTGAAGTCGGGGACGGTCGCGGGAAGTTGGGCGGGCCTCACGGGTGCGGGCGCGGCGGTGGGGGTCTGCTCCTCGGCGCGGGCCAGGTCGGCGTCGGCGTTGAGGATGCGCTGCTGGAGGGCGGCCAGTTCGGGGCGCGGGTCGACGCCGAGTTCCCCGGCGAGGAGCCGGCGGGTGTCGGCGTAGACGGCGAGGGCCTCGGCCTGCCGGCCGCTGCGGTAGAGGGCGAGCATGAGCAGTTCGCGCAGCCGCTCGCGCAGCGGGTGGGCGGCGGTGAGGGCGGTGAGCTCGGAGACGGCCCCGGCGTGGTGGCCGACCTCCAGGTCGAGGTCGAGGCGGGTCTCCAGCAGCTGGAGGCGCCACTCCTCCAGCCGGGTGCGCTCGGTCTCCGCGTGCGGGCCGGGGATCCCGGCGAGGGGCTCGCCGTCCCACAGGTCCAGGGCGCGGGCGAGCAGCGTACGGGCGCGGGGGCGGTCCCCTGCGGCGCGGGCGGCCTCGGCGTCGGCGGCGAGGCTGCGGGCGACGCCGAGGTCGAGAGTGGCGGCGGAGCGCAGGCGGATGGCGTAGCCGCCGGACTCGGTGACGAGCAGCCCGGGGTCGAGGACCTTGCGCAGGCGGGAGGCGTAGGTGCGGATGGTGGCGAGGGCCTGCTGCGGCGGGTCCTCGCCCCAGATGGCGTCGATCAGCTCGGGCGCGGTGGCGGTGCGGCCGCCCCGCAGCAGGAGCGCGGCGAGCAGGGCGCGCTGCTGGGGGGTGCCGGAGGGCAGTGGCTCGCCCCCGCGCCAGGCCCGGATCGGCCCGAGCACGGCGAACCGCGACTCCCCGGCGGGGCGCGCGGCGGTCTCGGCCAGGGCAGGGCGGCCGGTGGTGCCCGAGGCGGGGGCGGAGCCGGCCGCAGGGGGGACGGCGTCGCGTGCGGCGGCAGCCGCAAGGGCCTCGGGGTGATTCCGCGGGTGCGGGATGGCCGGTACGCCGTCCATCTGTCGTCCCCCTGCCTTCCGTCGGTTTAAGGGTCAGTCTGCCCTGTCTTGCGCGTACACGTCAGCCCGTACCGGACCGATCGCCCGCCAACTAGCTGACGGTTCGTCAGATCAGCGCTACCGTATGGGGTATGGAGACCTTCCCGAAGATCATCTCGGTGGACGACCACACGGTTGAGCCCCCCCACGTCTGGCGGGACCGGCTCCCGTCCAAGTACAAGGACACCGGCCCCCGCGTCGTCCGCGCCCCCTTGAAGGAAATGACCTTCCTCGGCGGCAAGTTCGCCCCCGTGATGGGAGCCAAGGGCGACGACGGCCCGATAGGCGACTGGTGGGTGTACGAGGACCTGCACCGGCCGCTCACCCGCCTCGACACGGCCGTCGGGTACGACCGCGACGAGATCAAACTGGAAGTCATCACCTACGAGCAGATGCGCCCCGGCTCCTACTCGGTTCCCGAACGGCTCGCGGACATGGACGTCAACCACGTCCAGTCGGCGCTCTGCTTCCCGACCTTCCCCCGCTTCTGCGGCCAGACCTTCACCGAGGCCGCCGACCGCGAGCTGGGCCTGCTCGGCGTACGGGCGTACAACGACTGGATGGTGGAGGAGTGGTGCGGCCCGGACGCCCGCGGCCGCCTGATCCCCCTCACCCTCATCCCCCTGTGGGACGCGCACCTCGCCGCCGCCGAGGTCCGCCGCAACGCGGCGCGCGGCGTCCGCGCGGTCGCCTTCTCGGAGATCCCGCCCCACCTCGGCCTCCCGTCCATCCACACGGACTACTGGGACCCCTTCCTCCAGGCCTGCGACGAGACCGGCACGGTCATCGCCATGCACATCGGATCCTCCTCCCGCATGCCGTCCACCTCGGCGGACGCCCCGCCGGCGGTCGGCTCGACCATCACCTTCGCCAACTGCTGCTTCTCGATGGTCGACTGGCTGATGAGCGGCAAGTTCGAGCGCTTCCCCAACCTCAGGATCATGTACGCGGAGGGCCAGATCGGCTGGATCCCGTACATCCTGGAGCGCGCGAACGTGGTCTGGGAGGAGAACCGCGGCTGGGGCGGCGTCGCCGACAAGGTCCTGCGCCCGCCGTCCGAGCTCTTCGCGGAGCACGTCTTCGGCTGCTTCTTCGACGACCCCTTCGGCCTGAAGAACCTGGACGCGATCGGCGTCGCCAACGTCCTCTACGAGACGGACTACCCCCACTCGGACTCGACCTGGCCGAAGTCCCGCGAGGTCGGCGAGGCTCAGATGGGTCACCTGTCCCCGGACGTGGTGGACCGCATCGTCCGCGGCAACGCGATCGACCTGCTGGGCCTCACCCCGCAGGGCCTGTGGCCGGGCGCGTAACCGCTTCGGGAAGGGGGCCCGCCGCCGTTTGCAGAAACGATATCTCTCGTCAACGATCTTGATATCGTTTAAGTGGACGGGGCGGGTTGGCCCCCATCTCCAGGAGGTCCGGCATGGCCAGAACCGTGATCGACGTGGACGACGCCCTCCTGGCGGAGGCGGCGGAGATCTTCGGCACGAAGACGAAGGTCGCGACGGTGAACGCGGCCCTTGAGGACGTGGTCAACCGGCGCAAGCGGGAAGACTTCCTGTCCTGGCTTGCGGAAGGCGGACTGCCCGAGCTGACCGGCCCGGTGGAGTCCTCCGGCGCCGACCCCTCCCCCTACTCGGCCCCGGAGGCGGGGCGCGTCCAGGAGAGGGCGGCATGAGGGGGCGCTACCTGATCGACAAGTCCGCTCTCGCGCGCTACCCCAAACCGGCCGTCCATGCCGTGATCCATCCCCTGCACACCGCCGGGCTGCTTGCTGTGTGCGGTGCGGTAGAGATCGAGATCATGCACAGTGCCCGCTCCAAGTCGGACGCGGACCGGGTGCGGGAGGGCATGGGAGCCTTCGCCTGGCTCTCGACCCCGGACGAGGCTTGGGACCGCGCTCTGGAGGTCCAGAAGTACCTCATCGAAGCAGGGAACTGGAAGGCGGTGTCAGCCGTCGACCTGATCATCGCGGCGACCGCCGAGCGCCACGGCGCAACCGTCCTGCACTACGACGGCGACTACGACATGATCGCCGAAGTGACGGGCCAGCCCATGCGGTGGGTCGTGCCGCGCGGAGCCGCCGACTAGGGGCCCTGCGGCGGCGAAAACCAGTGGAGCGGCGCCGGTGCGCGCCGTTACCGTGCTGCCGAACCAAGTCGTCTGGGCAAGGACGTGCCGTTGTACACCCTGTGAGACACCCCGAGTGCTGATCTGTCGCGCGTCGCACCTGTGCGCCGCGCTCCTTTCTGCTGCGGTCTTCTCACTGAATCCGGTGTACTTCTGTGCTCGACAACTGGGTTGTCATGCCCACCTCTCTCCCTCTCGTCTCCCGCCGTTGCCACACGTGCGCGTCCGAACGCTTCCGCGCACCCGGCAAGTTCCGCGTCAACGCCCACCACAAGCTCCTCGACGTCTGGCTCCTCGTGCTCTGCACCTCCTGCGGGGAGACCGCGAAACTCACGGTCCTGGAGCGGGTGAACGTGCGCTCCGTACGGCCCGAGCTGCTGGACCGCCTGCACGCCAACGACCCCGCCCTGGCAGCCGAGGTGCTCCAGGATCCGCTCGTACAGCGCCGAAACCGCTTCGCCCTGGACTGGGAGGGCGCCTGGCGCCTCGACACCGGCGGATCGCATCACCTGGCCCGCGAGGTGATCGACATCTCGGTCCGCTTCGCGGCGCGGATCCCCGTCCGGCCGGTGCGGCTGATCGCCGAAGGCTGCGCCATTCCGCGGGCCGAGGCCGAGCGGCTGATCACGGAGGGGAAGCTCGTCTCGGCAGTCCGGCTGAGCGGCAGGCTCTCCGGAGACTTCACCTTCACGCTCAAGCGCTGAGCCCCCACGGGGCCTGTCCGGTACCCCCGGACAGGCCCCCGGAGCTCAGCCCTGCACCACCCGCGCCACGAACGCACCCAGGTTCCCCAGAGTGCGCTCGATCCGCTCCTCCACCGTCAGGCTCTCCTCCTGCCGGCCCGCGCGCAGCTTCGGCTGTCGCTTGCCCCGTACGTACAGGGAGCAGGCGAGGTCGGCGCACACATAAACGCCGACGGTGTTGCCCTGACGCCCCCGGGGACCGGCCAGCGGGGCGGTGAGCAGGGTCACGCCGGATGATGCGTGCCCGGTGAGACAGAGCTGGCAGAGGCTGGACTTCACCGCACTGGTACGCGTCGCGCCGGGCACCCGCAGGGTGATCCCGAGGGCCCCCTCGGCCCGCGGCACGACGAGATGCGCCCGCAGCGGAGCGCCCGGATCGACCCACCCGAGGAAGTCGAGGTCCTCCCACGGAAGCTCGCCGAAGTCGAGGGGCAGCTTCAGGCGCGTCGCCTCACCCTTGGTGCAGTTCACGAAGGACGAGCGGATCTGTTTCTCACTGAGCGGGTCCACGTCCCCCGACGCTACGTGCCCCCTCCACCCCCCGCACCCGAATATCACCACCCGGGGCGTACCGGCTCTCCCCCGCCCGGGGGAGCGGAACTCCTGCCGCTGCCGGATCCGCCGAAGGCACCCGCCGGGCGAGGCTTGGCCAACCGAACCCCGGCATCCAGGAGGACTTCATGAGCACGCCGACCAAGCCCGCACGCACCTGGGCCGGCTACGTGGCGGCGGCTTCGGCCCTGGCGTACGCGGCTCCGCACTTCTGGTGGGGCGCGGGCGTGGCCGCGGCCTTCCCGGGCGACTTTGTCACGGCCCCGCACGACAACATGGAGGCGGCCATCGGCTACTGGGGCATGGGCGCGGTGGCCGTCTTCGGCGCGGTCCTCTCCCTCGCCCTGGCCCGCCCCTGGGGCCGCCGCCTGCCCGCCTCCCTCCTCGCCGTCCCGGCGGGCCTCGCGGCGATCGGCATGACCCTCTGGGGCTTCACCTACTTCGCCATGCAGTACCTCCTGGCCGCCGGCCGCGTGGTCTCCGCCCCCGCCTTCGCCGAGGGCGACGCCCACCCCCAGGCCGCCTGGGGCCTCTTCTGGTACGCCCTCTTCCTCCTCTGGGGCATCACGCTGGCAACGGCGGCATGGCAGCGGCTGCGGAGCCGGGACGGCCACTGAGAGCCGCCCCCCAGCCCCAGACGGCGGTCGGACGCCAAGCCGTGAGGAGCGCGTAGCGATCCGACGCGTCTGCGGCCCGGACCCTGGCGCGGCCCAGCCTGGATGGTGGGCACGGGCCGGACTCGGGAAGCGGGCCCGCACGTCCCTGGCTCGCCCGGGCCTATCCGTCTGACCCGTGGACCGTTCTTTTGGGGGCTTCCCGTCGGTCTTCGGATTTCCGGTTCGGGCCGGCCTGTCAAGGGTGGCCGCAGGCCATCGCGAAGCGACGCGGAGCGCCCTTGACAGGCCGGCCCGAACCGGAGAGACGATGAGACTGACGGGAAACCCCCAAACCCTCCCTGACGCCGCCCGCCTTGGCCCCCGAACCCCCCGCCCCTTGCACCCACCCCTGCCCCCGGGGCATGCTTCGCCAGGGCAAAGCGGAAGGATCATCATGCCGGTGGACAGGCGGAACGTGGTGACGGTGGTGCTGTGTGCGGTCGCGGCTCTGGGGGCCTCCGCCGCCGTGGCCGAGCTGGTACCGCCCCCCGAGGGGGCTGCACCCGTACGGGCGAAGGCCGCGCCGACCGGGTCGGCGACGACTCCGTCGCGTTCGCAAGCGGCGAAGCCTCAGCTCTCCGCGCCGCCCGCCACCACGCTGCCGCCGGCCGTCACCCCCAAGCCGGGCGGGCCCGCGGCCTTCACCGGGGCGCTCTTCACCAACGGCCTGGACAGCGACCACTTCTGCACCGCCACCGTGGTGCACAGCCCCGGCCGCAACCTGATCGTCACCGCCGGGCACTGCCTGCTCGACGGGGACCAGAGCAACGGGACGGCCGTCTTCGCACCCGCGTACGCCAACGGCGTTGCCCCGTACGGCACATGGAAGATCGAGCAGGCCTACGAGGACGGCCGCTGGGCCGAGGGCACGGACGACGACTACGACCTCGCCTTCGCCCGCCTGGCCCCCGACGACAAGGGTCGCACCATCGAGGACGTGACCGGCGCGGCCGTGCTGGACACCAGCGGGCGGGCGGGCGAGGAGGTCACCGTCACCGGGTACCCCGCCGACCGGAAGGTTCCCCGTACGTGCACGGCGGTCACGGTCCGGGAGAGTGCGACCCAGCAGCGCTTCGACTGCGCGGACTTCCCCGGCGGGACCAGTGGCAGCGCGTGGATCGCGCGCGACGGAAAGATCATCGGGATCCTGACCGGCGGCGACACGGACGACGTGTCGACCAGTACCGTCCTCGGCGACTACGCGGCGTCGCTGTACGCCAAGGCGACTGGCGCGGCCGCCAGGTAGGGCGCCCCGCGCCCCAGCCCCGCCGGCCCGAGCCCCGCCGGCCCAGCCCTGCCCCGTCCCCTAGGCCAGCAGGCCCAAGTGGACAGGTTCCGCAGGCGCGTTCGCCAGGAGGTCCGGCAGGCGCGGGGGCCACAGCGGTTCGCCGAGGGTGGCGAGGCGCTGCGGGGAGAGCCACTGCCAGTGGATGTCGGGGGCTTCGAGGACCGGCTCCCGGTGGGGGCCGGTGGTGACGTAGATGTGCTCGTGCTGGCGGACGGGGATCCCCTGGTGCGTGAAGTCGTGCTCCCAGGTGCAGAGGAGTCGGCCGGGGTCGAGGTCGGTCCAGCCGGTCTCCTCGCGGAGCTCGCGCCGTACGCACTCCTCCGGGGTTTCGCCGGGGTCTATGCCGCCGCCCGGGGGCAGCCAGTGGATGCCGACCTCTACGTTGTTCTCGCGGAAGAGGAACACCGAGCCGGTGGGGGACACGATGACAACGCGGGCGGCGTGACGTGGAGTTCGCATCGGTTCAGCGTACGCCGGGGGGTGGGCGCGGCGTCGTCTCGCGGGGCTCCGCCCCGGACCCGGCGTTCAAACGCCGGCGGTGCTGGATCGGTGCAGCGCCGTTGCCGGGGGCCGGCCCCCGGACCCCGCGCCTCAAACGCCGGCCGGGCGAATATGGCCCGGCGCGCCCGAACATGGCCCCCGGCGACGCTGAGAATCCCCCCTACACCACCGCCAGCGCCAGCGTCGGCGACAAGCGGGACGCGCGCGTTGCCGGGTAGAGCCCCGCCACGGTGCCGATGGTGAGGGTGGCGGCGAAGCCGCCGGTCAGGGACCAGAGGGGGACCACCCAGGGGAGGTTGCCCGCTTGTGCGTAGACCGCCGTGGCCGTCGCGCCCAGGGCGATGCCGGCCAGGCCGCCGAGGCCGGACAGCAGGAGGGACTCCGTCACGAACTGGATCCGGATCTGGCCCTTCGTGCCGCCCAGGGACCGCCGCAGGCCGATCTCGTGGCGGCGTTCCAGCACCGAGATGATCATGGTGTTGGCCACCCCGACCCCGCCCACCAGCAGGGCGATCCCGCCCAGCCCCAGCAGCAGGGTGCTGAACGCGCCCTCCGTGGCCGCCTTCGCCTGGAGCGCCGCCGACGGGTCGCTGACCGAGACGGCGCTCGGGGCCTGGGGGTTGGCCGTCGGGGCGATCAGCGTGCGGACCTCCCGCACCCTGTCGTCCGCCGACCGCTCGTAGACCGCCGTCGGGTGGCCGTCGAAGCCCAGCAGCCGCTCGGCCGCGTCCCAGCCGATCAGCGCCGAGCGCTCGATCTCGGGGGCCAGCGGGACCGGCCGCAGGATGCCGATAACCGTGAAGTACCGGCCGCCGATGAAGACCTGCCCGCCGGGCCTGGTGATGCCGAGCCGGCGCGCGGAGACGTCGCCGAGGACCACCGACGGGTAGCGGCCGGTGGCCGGGTTGAGCCAGGTGCCGTGGGCCATCTCCGCCCGCAGGGTGCCCAGGAGGTCGTCCTTCGCCGCCTTCAGCGCGATCCCGCCGGTCTCCTCCTTCGGGATGGCCTCCGACCGGCGTACGGACTCGGCCACGTCACCGGTGGTACCGACCGACTCGACCCCCTCGATACGGGCGATCATGCCGGGGGAGTCCTTCGGCAGCTTGGTGTCCTGCCCGTTGAACATCCCCTGGCCGGGCGTGGCGACCAGCATGTTCGTGCCCAGCCGGTCGAGTTCGCGCAGCAGCTTGGCCTGGCTGGAGGCGGAGATCCCGACCACCGCGATCATCGTCGCGATCCCGATGGCGATGCCGAGCGCGGAGAGGAACACCCGCGTCGGGCGGGCGCGGAGCCCCGCCGATCCGACATGCAGGACGTCCTGCGGGGACAGCCTCGGCGGGCGAAGCCCCTTCTGCTTCCGCGCGCCCCTCACGCCACCACCCCCGCCCGCCGTACGTCCGCCACGATCCGCCCGTCCCGGATCCGCACCTGCCGCGGCAGGCTCGCCGCGATCTCGTTGTCGTGGGTGATCACGGCGATGGTGGCCCCGTCCCGGTTCAGCTCGTGCAGCAGCTCCATCACCGCCTCCCCGGACGCCGTGTCCAGCGCTCCGGTCGGCTCGTCGGCCAGCAGCAGGTCCGGAGCCCCCGCCACCGCGCGGGCGATCGCCACGCGCTGCTTCTGCCCGCCCGACAGCTCGTGCGGGCGGTGGTCCATGCGGTCGCCGAGGCCGACCCGCTCCAGCGCCTCGGCCGCCCGGCGGCCGCGCTCCGCCCGCGAGAGGCCCGAGTAGAGCAGTCCCTCGGCGACGTTCGCCCGGGCGCTGATGCCCGGTACGAGGTGGAAGGACTGGAACACGAAGCCGACGTGGCGCGAGCGCAGGGCCGACAGCGCCCGGTCCGACAGGGCCGCGATGTCGTACCCGGCGATGGCGACCCGGCCGGCCGTGGGCCGGTCGAGGGTGCCGACGACGTGCAGCAGGGTGGACTTCCCGGAGCCGGACGGACCGACGATGGCGAGCAGTTCGCCGCGCAGGACGGTGAGGTCCACGCCGCGCAGCGCCGTGACCCCGCCCGCGTACTCCTTCGTGACTCCGGACAGCTCGACCACCGGATCCCCGTGCGTATGCGTATGGGTATGCGTATGGGTATGGGTGTCGGTCATGGTTTCGGGACCCCCACCCGCATGCCCTCCTTGAGGGAGTCGCCGGTCACCTCGACCCGGCCGCTGCCGAACATGCCCAGCTCCACCCGGACCTCGCGCACCCGGCCGCCCTCGACGACCTGGACGCCGAAGCCCCCGCCGGTCAGCGCCAGCAGCGCGTTGACCGGTACGGAGAGCACCCCCTTGCGGGTCTCTCCGGTCAGGCCGACCGACACCGGGGACTGGTCGGGGGCCTTGATCCCGTCCGGGTTGTCGAAGGCGATGAGCACCTCGACCTTGGCCTTCTTGTCACCGCCCGCGCCACCGGCGCCACCGTCCTGCTCGGAGCCGGACCCGGACCCCGACCCCGGGCCAGATCCCTCACCCACCGCCTCGACCCTCCCGCTCGCCGAGGCGCCTCCCGGCAGCCGTACGCTCACCTTCTCGCCCGTCCTCGCCGCCCCCGCCGCCGCCTTCGCGGCGTCCAGCTGGAGGCGCACGATCCGCTCGGTGCCGGTCAGCGTCAGCACCGGCCGGCCCGGCCCCGGCTCGTCCCCGACGGCCGCGTCGGTCTTCCGTACGCGCTGCGGCCCGGAGGCGAAGGCCACGTCCTCCTTGCCGACCTCGCCCGTCTCGGCGGCCTTGTGCGCCTTCTGCCAGCGCTTGACCGCCGTCGCCGTACCCGCGGTGAAGGCGGGGTCCTCCGCGTCGAGGCCGTTCCCGTACCCCAGCGCCTGGAGGTTCCGCTTGAGCTGCCTGACGTCCTCGCCCTTGTCGCCCGCCTTCAGCGGCCGGTACATCGGCACGGCCCCGTACATCAGGCGCACCGGCCGGCCGTTGACCTCGTACAGCTTCCCGTCCCGCTCGACCGCCGTGCCCTCGCCCGCGCTCCACGTGATCACGCCGGGCCCGGCCGCGTTGAGCCTGCGCTCCTGCGCGTAGCCGAGGGTGCCCTCGACCTGGAGGCCGGCGCTGAGGTCCCCGCGCTGCACCGGCGCCGTGTCCGCGGGCAGCCCGTCCTGCTGCTGCTGCCGCGGCGGCTGGTGCCGGGGCTGTGCCAGCACCGCGTAGCCGTAGCCGCCGCCCGACACGGCCAGGACCGCCGCGACGGCGGCCAGCAGCCACGCGCCCCGGTTCCGTTTCCGCTGCCTCACCGGGCGGCTTCACACTTCTTCATGGCCTCCTCGAAGGCCTTCTCCTGGCCCTTGGGGACCTCCATCGGGGTCATGCCGTTGGCGGTGAACTCCGGGTCCTTGACGTTCAGGCCGTTGGCGCGCAGGCACTGGGCCTGCTTGAGCGTCTGGTCCTTCTGCTCCTGCGTGATGCCGCCGCCGGCGCCCGGGCCCTGCGCACCGCAGGTCTTCATGGCCTCCTGGAGCTTGGCCTGGTCGACGTCCCCGCCCAGGGCCAGGCCGCGCGGATCCTGGCCGGGCTCGGGGTCGGGTGCGTCTATGCCGTGCTCGCGCAGGCACTTGCGCAGCTTGAGGGCGTCGTCGATCTGCTGGGCGCTGGGGCCGTTGCCGCCACCGCCGCCACTGCTGCCACCGTCGCTCCCGGAGCCCGAGCCCGAGCCCGAGCCCGAACCGGACGTACCGCCCGAGCACCCGGTGACGGCGAGGGCCAGCCCGGTGACGACCGCGGCCGTGGTCATGATGAGGGATGAGGATCGCTTCATGGGCCCGAGCCTGCGCCGGACCGGGATTTCGCTTCCCTCTCCGCCTCCGCTTACAACGACGAAATGCCGCTCTCCGGTAAAGAGGACGGCATGCGCGTACTGGTGGTGGAGGACGAGGAATTCCTCCGGGAGATGATCGCCGAAGGGCTGCGCCGCGACGCGCTGGCCGTCGACGAGGCGGCCGACGGCCCGGAGGCCCTGCGGCGCCTGCGCCTGGGCGCGTACGACGTCCTCGTCCTCGACCGCGATCTGCCCGGCCTGCACGGCGACGAGGTCTGCCGGCAGGTGGTGCGCGAGCGGCTGCTGACCCGCGTGCTGATGCTGACGGCGTCCGGGACCGTCCGGGACCGCGTGGAGGGCCTGGGGCTGGGCGCCGACGACTACCTCACCAAGCCCTTCGCCTACGACGAGCTCCTCGCCCGCGTCCTGGCCCTCGGCCGGCGGGCCCGCCCCGCCCTGCCGCCCGTACTGGAGCGTGCCGGGCTCGCCATCGACACCGCCCGCCGCACCGCGACCCGCGACGGGCACCGGCTGGCGCTCTCCCGCAAGGAGTTCGCCGTACTGGAATCGCTGCTGCGGGCCGAGGGCGCGGTGGTCAGCAGCGACGACCTCATCGAGGAGGTGTGGGAGCAGGACACCAGCTACTCCACCAACGCCGTCCGCGTCACGCTGAGCAAGCTCCGCGCCAAGCTGGGCGACCCGCCGGTGATCGAGACGGTGCCGGGCGCGGGCTACCGGATCGCCGGATGAAGCCCCGCACCGAGCGCGGCCGCCTCACCGCGCTGTACGGGGCCCTGCTGCTCCTGGCGGGCGGCGGCCTGGTCGCGCTGGTCTACCTGCTGGTCGGCCAGGGGCTGTACACGAGCGTCAGCGGCGCCGTCAGCACGGTCAGCCCCGCACTGCGCCGCGGCGAGCGGCAGCCGGAGCCGGACCCCGCCCGCAGCCCGGTGCCCGCCGGGACGGCGGCGCCGGGAGAGGTGCCGTCCGCGGAGGAGCTGAAGGGCTTGCGCGTCTACACCCACACCGTGTCGGATGCCGTCACCGAGGCGGCCCAGCGGCGGCTGCTGAGCGTCTCGCTCCTCGCCCTGGCCGTCTTCGCCGTGCTGTCCATCTGGCTGGCCTGGTGGATGGCCGGCCGGGTGCTGCGCCCCGTCGCCGTGATCACCGGGACGGCGCGGCGCCTGTCCGGGGAGAACCTGCACGAGCGGATCGCGCTCGACGCCCCGCCCGGTGAGCTCAAGGAACTCGCCGACACCTTCGACGCGATGCTGGGGCGGATGGAGCACCTGGTCTCCGCCCAGCGGCGGTTCGCGGCGAACGCGGCGCACGAGCTGCGCACCCCGCTGGCCGTGCAGCGGGCGGCGGCCGAGATCGGGCTGGCCGGGGATCCGCCGCCGGAGCGGGTCGCCCGGATCCGGACCAAGCTGATCGGCGTCGCGGATGCGAGCGAGCACCTCATCGAGTCGCTGCTGCTGCTCGCGGTGTCGGAGGAAGGGCTGGAGTCCGGCCGGCCGGTGGAGCGGGTGGACGTGGCGGAGCTCGCCGCGGCCGAGCTGGCGGCCTGCGCGCAGCGGGGGCTGACGGTGCAGCGGACGCTCGCTCCGCTGGCCGTGGCGGGCGACCGGACCCTGCTGGGCCACCTGGTCCGGAACCTGGTGGGCAATGCCGTACGTCACAACCGTGCGGGCGGCCGGCTCGCCGTGGCCACCACCGCGGACGGGGAGCTGACGGTGTCCAACACGGGGCCGTTGATCGATCCGGCCGATGCGCCGATGCTCCTGGAGCCGTTCCGGCGACGCGCCGCGCGGCAGCACACCGCAGGTGAGGGCGCCGGGTTGGGGCTTTCGATCGTGGCGTCGATCGCGCGGGCGCACGGCGCGGAGCTGGTGGTGCGGGCCAATCCGGCGCCCGACGGCGGGCTGACGGTCAGCGTCCGCTTCCCGCCGCGGGAGCCCGGCGGGCCGGACGGAGTCCGGTAGCCCCGAAGATCGGCTCATGTACGGTCGGTCCAATGAGCAAGCACGCCCGAGCACGCTCCCGCCAAGCGCCCACGTCCCGTCGTGTGGCCCTCGCCGCCACGTTCGGCCTGCTGACCTTCACGGCGGGCTGGTTGTACACCCTTGACGACGAGGCCGGCGGAAGCGCCGCTCCGCAGGCCCGCTCGGACGGCCGCCCGGCGGCCCCGGAGCGGGCCGCGCGCGATGCCGATCGGTCCGGCCTCCAGGGGCTGACCGGCATCAGCGAGCAGACCCGGGCGAAGATCCCGGCCGACTCCCGCCAGCTCGTCCTGGTCACCGGCAAGGCCCGGGACTCCTCGGAATCCACCGCCACGCTCTACACCCGCCCGCAGGCCGGCGCCGACTGGGTGCGGGTGGCGAGCTGGCCGGCCCGCAACGGTGCGAAGGGCTGGTCCACGCAGCGCACGTACGGCGATCTGACCTCCCCGCAGGGGGTCTTCGCGCTGACCGACGCGGGTGGCCTGCTGCCCGCCCCGCCCGGCACGCGGCTCCCGTACGACAAGGACCGGGCCTTCGTCGCGACGGGTCGCGGGGTGAACGGGGAGTCCCTGGCCGGGTCCTTCGACTACGTCGTCGCCATCGACTTCAACCGCCGGCCCGGCACGTCCCCGCTGGATCCCGCCAAGCCGGAGGGCGAGGCCAAGGGCGGCAACATCTGGCTGCACGTGGACCACGACGGCCCCTCCCAGGGCTGCGTCGGCATCCCGAAGGACGCGATGCGGCAGGTCCTGCAAACCCTGGACCCGGCGGCGAAGCCGGTCATCGCGATGGGCCCGGAAGGCTTCTGACGGCCCGAGCCGTCACACCCGGACCACCCGCACGCGGTTCCCGCACAGCGCGGTCAGGTCCTCCGGATCGGAGGTCAGCAGGGTGACGGGTCCCGGCTGGTCGAGGGCGGTGGCCGCCACGATAGCGTCCAGTGCGTACTTGTGCCCGTGCAGCCCGGCAGCGGCGAGCAGCTTGCTCGCCTGCCGCGCAATGGCCTCGCTCGGCGGAATGACGTTCACGCGGGAGACCGCGTAGTCGAACCGGGCCTGGTTCACCCTCGGGTCACGTGCCTCGACGAGGGTGATCGAACTGATCACCACCTGGATGTCTTCGGCTTCAGCGGCCGTCAGCCACTCCAGCATGCCGGGGTTTCGGCGCACGAGCAGGGAGAGGCCCTCGCAGTCGAGGATCAGCGTCCCGCTCACGCGGAGTCCGACGAGGCCGCCGTCTCGCCGCGCAGGATGGCGCGCTTGGCATCGACTGCCGCCGGGTCGGCCGGCCCGTTCACGGATTCGGAGTCCTCGATCAGTTCGCGGAGCCGCTCACGCTCCAGCTGCCGCTGAACGAGCGCTTCGATGTACGCGGACATGCCGCGCTTGCCGGTGCGCGCCTTGAGCGCGGCAATCGTCCCCTCGTGGAGGGAGACGGACACGGGGCGGGTCGGGCCCTCACCCGGTGCGGGCTGGTCGGTCATGGAGCAAGTTTAATAAAGGGAATGTTATTCGTCGCGGCGCTCGCCCGCCCTGAGGCCATCCGCGCATCTCCACGCTCCGCTCGCCGACGTCGCCGCCGAGATCGGTGCCGGACGACCCCTTGCCTGACGGTCCGTCAGCTACGACGATGGCCCGGCACCGATATGACGAATCGGCAGACGAAGGCGAGGCGGGTCCGGCATGGCGCGCGTGTTTCCGGAGGGTCGGCTGGTCTACGGGATGCAGCTCCCGGTCCAGTCGCAGAGCACCATCTACGCCGAACCCTGGGAGGCGTCGGCCACCGCCGCCGACCTCGCCGAGGTCGCGCGGGCCGCCGACCGGGCCGGCTTCGGGTACGTCGCCACCTGCGACCACGTGGCCATCCCGCGCCGGCTCGCGGGCCCCATGAGCACCGTCTGGTACGACCCCGTGGCCACCCTCTCCTTCCTCGCCGGCATCACCGAGAACGTCCGGCTCCTCAGCCACGTCGCCATCCTCGGCCTGCGCCACCCGCTGATCAGCGCCAAGCAGTACGCCACCCTCGACCACCTCTCCGGGGGCCGGCTGGTCCTCGGCGTCGGCGCGGGGCACGTCCAGGAGGAGTTCGAGGTCCTCGGCGTGGACTTCGCCCGCCGCGGGGCCGTCCTGGACGAGACCCTCGACGCGCTGCGGGCCGCCCTCGGCCCGGAGGAGTACCCGGAGTTCGAGGGCGAGCTGTTCTCCTTCAAGGACCTCGGCCAGCTGCCGCGCCCCGCCCAGGAGCGGATCCCCGTGTGGGTCGGCGGCTCCTCGCCCGCGGCCGTGCGCCGGGCCGCCGTCCGCGGGGACGGCTGGCTCCCGCAGGGCGACCCGCGCGACAGGCTCCCGGCGCAGATCGCCCGGATCAAGGAGCTCCGGGAGGCCGCCGGGGTCGAGGGTCCCATCGAGTTCGGTGCGATCACCGAGCCGCTCTACGTGGGGGCGCCCGGCTGGGAGACCGGCCGCCGCACCCTCACCGGCAAGGCGGAGGCGCTCGCCGAGTCCCTGCGGGAGTACAAGGCGCTCGGCGTGGACCAGATCCAGGTCCGCTTCCGCAATCGCGACCGCGCCGAGCTCGTCGACCAGATCACCGCTTTCGGGGCCGAGGTGGCCCCCCTCCTCAACGACTAGCGACTAGCGACCAGGAGTACGGACATGGGCAAGCTGGACGGGCGCGTGGTGATCATCACCGGCGCCGCACGGGGTCAGGGCGAGCAGGAGGCGCGCCTCTTCGCCGCCGAGGGCGCCAAGGTGCTCCTCGGGGACGTACTGGACGAGCAGGGCGCGGCCGTGGCCAAGGACATCGGCGAGGACCGGGCCCGGTACGTACGGATGGACGTGAGCCGCGAGGAGGACTGGGCGGCGGCCATAGCCGCCGCCAAGGAGGCCTTCGGCGGCCGGATCGACGGCCTGGTCAACAACGCGGGCATCCTGCGCTTCAACGAACTGACCGCGACCCCGCTGGAGGAGTTCCAGCAGGTGGTCCAGGTCAACCAGGTCGGCGCCTTCCTCGGCATCAAGTCCGTCGCCCCCGAGATCGAGGCGGCCGGCGGCGGCACCATCGTCAACACCTCTTCCTACACGGGCCTGACGGGCATGGCCTACGTGGGCACCTACGCGGCGACCAAGGCGGCGATCCTGGGCCTGACCCGGGTGGCGGCCCTGGAGCTGGCCGCCAAGAACATCCGCGTCAACGCGATGTGCCCGGGCGCCGTGGACACCCCGATGGCCAATCCCGGCCTGCTGGATCCGGCGAACATGACCGACGAGGCCCGGGACGCGATGGCCGACCTCTACAAGCGGGTCGTCCCGATGGGCCGGGTCGGGCAGCCGGAGGAGATCGCCAGGCTGGCCCTCTTCCTGACCGGCGACGACTCCTCGTACATCACCGGCCAGCCGTTCGTCATCGACGGCGGCTGGATGGCGGGCGTCAGCATCCTGTAGGTACGTATCTGATGGAGCGTCAGGTATTGACGCTCCCGCCCCCGCGATGGAACAGTCGAGACATCGAATCTGACGCAACGTCAGAAACCAAAGGACGGTGAACCCCCTTGGAATTCGGGCTCTTTGTGCAGGGATACGTGCCTGAGGCGCGGTCCAAGGTCGACCCCGAGGCAGAGCACAAGGCGCTGATCGAGGAGACCGAGTACGTCATCCAGGCCGACAAGTCGGGCTTCAAGTACGCCTGGGCCTCGGAGCACCACTTCCTGGAGGAGTACTCGCACCTGTCGGCGAACGAGGTGTTCCTCGGGTACCTCGCCCACGCCACCGAGCGCATCCACCTCGGCTCCGGCATCTTCAACCCGCTCGCCCCGGTGAACCACCCGGTCAAGGTGGCCGAGAAGGTCGCCATGCTCGACCACCTCTCCAAGGGCCGCTTCGAATTCGGCACCGGCCGCGGCGCGGGCAGCCACGAGATCCTCGGATTCCTTCCCGGCATCGAGGACATGAACCACACGAAGGAGATCTGGGAGGAGACCATCGCCGAGTTCCCCAAGATGTTCCTCCAGGAGGAATACGAGGGGTTCAACGGCAAGCACTGGTCGCTGCCGCCGCGGAAGGTCTTCCCGAAGCCGTACGGGAAGGCGCACCCGGCCATGTGGTACGCCGCCGGGTCGCCCTCCTCGTACGCGATGGCCGCGAAGAAGGGCCTCGGGGTCCTCGGCTTCAGCGTGCAGAAGGTCTCGGACATGGAGTGGGTCCTGGAGCAGTACAAGACGGCGATCCAGGAGGCGAAGGCCATCGGCGCCTTCGTCAACGACAACGTCATGGTCACCTCGACGGCGATCTGTGCGGAGACCCACGAGAAGGCGGTGGAGATCGCGGTCAACGCGAACATGAACCGCTTCCAGTCGCTGGTGTTCCGCTACCACGACACGTTCCCGCGGCCCGAGGCGATTCCGCAGTGGCCGGAGACCCTCCCCGAGTACAACGCGGAGATCATCGAACTGCTCATCGCGGAGGAACTCCTGATCTGCGGTGACCCGTCGGAGGTCCGCGCCCAGTGCAAGCGGTGGGAGCAGGCCGGCGCCGACCAGCTGTCCTTCGGCCTGCCGACGGGTGTGTCCAAGGAGGACACCCTCACCACGATCAAGCTGATCGGCGAACACGTGATCCCGCACATCGACACCGACCCGGTCCACCGGACCACGCGCTTCCGCCAGGCCGTCTGACCCGGCGGGGGAACGGGACGGCGTCTTCCCGGACCGCCGTCCCGCACCTGCCCCGACCGGAGCCCCCGCCGCGCCCGCGGCCCGGCGGCCTCCGGCCGGGGCGCGGAGTTCCGCCCCCGCACCCCCGCGCCTCAATCGCCGGCGAGGCTGAATTCTCCGTCTGCGGCGCCGCTGCCGGGGGCCAGCCCCCGGACCCCCGCTCCTCAAACGCCGGAGGGGCTGAAATTGCCCTCCGGGCAAGCCAGCCCCGCCGGCGTTTGAGGCGCGGGGTTTGGGGCGGAGCCCCAACTCACCCGAGAAGGGACGTCATGCTCGACCACCTGATCAAGGGCGCGACCGTCGTGGACGGCACCGGCGCCCCCGCCCGCGTCGCAGACGTCGGTATCCGCGACGGGCGGATCGTCGTCATCGCCGAGCCAGGCGGCACGGTCACGGAAGAGGCCCGCACCACCGAGGACGCCACCGGCCTCGTCCTCACCCCCGGCTTCATCGACCCGCACACCCACTACGACGCCCAGCTCTTCTGGGACCCCTACGCCACCCCCTCCATGAACCACGGCGTCACCACCGTCGCCGGCGGCAACTGCGGCTTCACCCTGGCCCCGCTCAACCCGGCCCGCCCCGAGGACGCCGACTACACCCGCCGCATGATGAGCAAGGTCGAGGGCATGGCCCTCAAGGCCCTGGAGGAGGGCGTCGACTGGACCTGGTCCACCTTCGGGGAGTACCTCGACGCCCTGGACGGCCGTATCGCCGTCAACGCCGGCTTCATGGTCGGCCACTGCGCGCTCCGCCGCCACGTGATGGGCGAGGCGGCCGTCGGCGGCAGGCCCACCCCCGAGCAGATGGACGAGATGCTGGCCCTCTTCCACGACGCCATGAACGCCGGCGCCTGGGGCCTGTCGACCACCCAGTCCTCCACGCACTCCGACGGCGCCGGCGCCCCCGTGGCCTCCCGCCACGCCGAGCCGGCCGAACTGCTCGCCCTCTCCCGCGCCGTCGCCGACCACGAAGGCACCCAGCTCGAAGCGATCGTCGCCGGCTGCCTCGACCAGTTCTCCGACGCCGAGATCGACCTCTTCGTCGAGATGAGCGCCGCCGCCGGGCGGCCCCTCAACTGGAACGTCCTCACCATCGACGCCGCCGTCCCCGAGCGCGTCCCGCGCCAGCTGGTCCCGAGCGAACGCGCCCGCAAGGCCGGCGGCCGGATCGTCGCGCTGACCATGCCGATCCTCACCCCCATGAACATGTCCCTCGGCACCTTCTGCGCGCTCAACCTCATCCCCGGCTGGGGCGAGGTCCTCGGCCTGCCCGTCCCCGAGCGGATCGAGAAGCTCCGCGACGCGGACGTCCGCGCCGAGATGCTGCGCCGCGCCGACAGCAAGGAGGCCGGCGTCTTCCGGCGCCTCGCCCACTTCGGGCGCTACGTCATCGGCGACACGTACAGCAAGGAGAACGAGGGCCTCAGCGGCCGCGTCGTGGGCGACATCGCGGCCGAGCGCGGCCAGGACCCCTTCCACTGCCTGGTGGAGATCTGCGCCAACGACGACCTGCGTACGGTGCTGTGGCCCATGCCCACCGACAACGACCCGGCCAGCTGGGCCCTGCGCGCCGAGACCTGGCAGCACGAGGACGTCATGCTCGGCGGCTCCGACGCCGGCGCGCACCTGGACCGCATGTGCGGGGCCCCGTACACGACCCGCTTCCTCGGGGACTGCCTGCGCGGCCGCAAGCTGGTCCCGCTGGAGCAGGCGGTACGGATGCTCACGGACGACCCGGCGCAGCTGTTCGGGCTGCGCGAACGCGGCCGCATCGCCGAGGGCTACCACGCGGACCTGGTGCTCTTCGACCCCGAACGCATCGAGGCCGGCCCGGCGACGCTCGTCCACGACCTGCCCGGGGACAGCCCGCGGCTGGACGCGCGGGCCATCGGGATCGTGTCCGTACGGGTCAACGGCGTGGAGACCATCCGCGACGACGAGGTGACGGGCGCGGTTCCGGGCATCGTGCTCCGGTCCGGCCGCGACACGAGGACGGTGAGCACGCGATGACGGACGACGCCCAGCGGCTGTACGTCGGCGGCGAGTGGGTGGAGCCGGCGGGCGGCCACTACGAGGTGGTCAACCCGGCGGACGAATCCGTCGTCGGCCTCGCGCCCGAGGCCTCGCGCGCCCAGGTCGAGGAGGCGGCGCGCGCCGCGGCCGGTGCCTTCGAGGCCTGGTCGCGTACGAGGCCGGAGGAGCGGGCGGCGATCCTCGACCGGGCCGCGGACATCATGCAGCGGGAGTTCGAGCCGTGGGCCGCGCTGGCCCGGGCCGAGACGGGCGCCCCGACCGGGATCGCACGCGGCATGCAGGTCGGGGTCGGGGTCTCCCGCTTCCGGCGGTACGCGAAGGGCGCCCTGGAGCCGGTGGAGCGGGGCCTTCCGCCGCAGGTGACGGAGGCCGGCCCAATGGGGAAGGCGAGCATCCTGGGGGCGCTGGAGGTGCGCCAGCCGGTCGGCGTGGTCACCTGCATCACCTCCTACAACAACCCGTGGGCGAACCCGGCGGGCAAGGTGGCCCCGGCCCTGGCCATGGGCAACACGGTGGTGGTCAAACCGGCCCCGCAGGATCCGCTGTCGGTGTTCAAGATGGCCGAGGCGCTGCACGAGGCCGGGGCCCCGGCGGGCGTGGTGAACGTGGTGTCGGGCCGGTCGGTGGAGGTCGGGGAGGCCGCCGTCGACTCCCCGTACGTGGACATGGTGTCCTTCACCGGCTCCACGGCCGTCGGCCAGCGCATCGCGGAGGTCTGCGGCCGCGGCATGAAGCGGCAGCTGATGGAGCTGGGCGGCAAGGGCGCGGCGGTCGTCATGGACGACGCCGACCTGGACGCGGCGGTCATGGGCATCGGGACGACCTTCTCCTTCTACTCCGGGCAGATCTGCACGGCTCCGACCCGGGTGATCGCGCACCGGTCGGTCTACGACCGGCTGATCGAGAAGCTGACCGGCTACCTGGCCTTCATGAAGGTCGGCGACCCGGGCGCGGCGGGCACGGTGGTGGGGCCGGTGATCACGGCGGCGCACCGGGACCGCGTCGAGTCGTACGTCGAGCTGGGCCGCAAGGAGGGGGCGCGGATCGCCTACGGCGGCGAGCGCCCGGTGGTGGGGGAGGGCCGCGGCTTCTACGTGGCGCCCACCCTCCTGGTGGACTGCACGAACGACATGCGCGTGGTCCGGGAGGAGATCTTCGGCCCGGTGGTCGTGGTGGTCCCCTTCGACGGGGACGGGCAGAGCGGGGAGGACGAGGCGGTCCGGCTGGCCAACGACAGCGATTTCGGCCTGCTGAGCTACGTGTGGTCCGGGGACTCGGCCCGCGCGTTCCGCGTGGCGCGCCGGCTGCGGGCGGGCGGGGTGGGCGTGAACACCATCGGCCGCAACATGGAGGCGCCGTTCGGCGGCTTCAAGCGGTCGGGCGTGGGCCGGGACGTGGGCTCGTACGCCTTGCACGCCTACAGCGAGGTGCAGTCGATCGTCTGGACGGGCTGAGATGACCTGGGCGGGGGAGGCCCCCCGCCCAGGCCGCTGCCCGGGGAGTGGCGGCCGTCACACGGGAAAGTTGAAACGGGTAGAAAACGGACAAGGCTGCGGTTTCCGCATAACGGAACGCCATGTCCGCCACCTGCCGAACGGCGGCCGAGAAGTCAAGTGAACCTTGTATTACGAGCCCGTGAAGTGTCTTGACTTCAAGGATCCAAGGCATTTTGCCGGTCCGTGATGCGGACTTAAGACCTCCGGATATGGAAAACGCAGCGTCTAACGTCCTGACTCATGACAGAGCTGGACGTTCGGCCTCAGGTCGGAGACACGGTAAGCGGCGTAGCCCAGGGCGAGGGCGACGTCCGCGGCAAGGGCCTCGGCAAGGGGTCCGTCGGACTGGTGGGCAGTGCCGTCATCGGCATCTCCACCGTCGCCCCCGTCTACTGCCTGACCTCGACCCTCGGCTCCACGGCCGGTGAGGTCGGCGTGCAGATGCCGGCGGTGTTCCTGGCCGGCTTCCTGCCGATGCTGCTGGTGGCCTTCGCCTACCGCGAGCTCAACAAGGCCATGCCGGACTGCGGCACCTCCTTCACCTGGACCGTCAAGGCCTTCGGCCCGCGGATCGGCTGGATGTGCGGCTGGGGCCTGGTGATCGCCACGATCATCGTGCTCTCCAACCTCGCCGGCGTCGCCACCTCGTACTTCTGGCTGCTGGCCGGCGAGATCACGAACAACCCGTCGATCGCCGCCCTGGACGACAACAAGTTCGCCCACATCGCCACCTGCCTCACCCTGATCGGCATCGCGACCGCCATCAGCTACCGCGGCATGACCGCCACCAAGGGCATCCAGTACGCCCTGGTCGGCCTCCAGCTCGTCGTGCTCGCCATCTTCGTCGCCATGGCCTTCCAGAAGGCCTCGGCCGGCACCTTCGACACCGGCCTGG
Organism: Streptomyces sp. NPDC057010; assembly: GCF_042673805.1. Taxonomy (NCBI): domain Bacteria; kingdom Bacillati; phylum Actinomycetota; class Actinomycetes; order Kitasatosporales; family Streptomycetaceae; genus Streptomyces; species Streptomyces sp. NPDC057010. The sequence continues at coordinate 45,057 of NZ_JBHUSC010000042.1, forward strand.
ACTTCTCCTGGTCCTGGATGAACCCCTTCGCGGTCGAGTCCATGGCGGCCTTCACCGCCGGACTCTCGCTCTCGATCTTCATGTACTGGGGCTGGGACGCCTGCCTGGCCACCAACGAGGAGACCACCGGCTCCGCCAAGACCCCCGGCCGCGCCTCCCTCATCGCGATGGTCGTCCTGGTCGGCTCCTACCTGGCCACCGGCATCGCCGCCCAGATGGCCGTCGGCTCCGGCGACGAGGGCCTCGGCCTCGGCAACCCGGACACCTCCGACAACGTCTTCGCCGCGCTCGCCGGCCCCGTGATGGGCCCGATGCTCGGCATCCTGCTCTTCGTCGCGGTCCTGGCCTCCGCCGCCGCCTCCCTGCAGACCACCTTCATCCCGGTGGCCCGTACGGTCCTGGCCATGTCCACGTACGAGGCCCTGCCCGCCTCCTACGCCAAGGTCCACCCGAAGTTCAAGACCCCGGGCCGCGCCACGATCATGGCGGGCCTCGCCACCGGCGCCTTCTACACGGTGATGACCCTGGTCAGCGAGAACGTCCTGACCGACACGATCTTCGCGCTCGGCCTGATGATCTGCTTCTACTACTCGCTGACGGCCTTCGCCTGCGTCTGGTACTTCCGCAAGGACCTCGGCCGCTCCGCCCGCGACCTCTTCTTCAAGGGCGTCTTCCCGATCCTGGGCGGCGTGCTGCTGGCCGCGGTCTTCTTCAAGACCCTCTACGACGCCTGGGACCCGGCCTACGGCTCCGGCTCCCACCTCCCCGGCCTCGACGTCGGCAACGTCTTCGTCATCGGCGTCGGCCTGCTGGCCCTCGGCCTGGTGATCATGTTCATCACCGAGCGCCGCAGCCCCGCCTTCTTCCGCGGCGAGGTCCTCACCAAGTCCACCCCGGCCCTGGTCGTCGAGGACTGACCCCGAGGGCCCAGCGCCCCCGCCAGCCGAGTCATCCCCACGGCCCCGGATCCCCCCGATCCGGGGCCGCGGGCGTTCAGCCGAGAACGTACTGCTCGTCCCCGAACTCGGCCACGATCTTCAGCTTGCCGCCGAGGGCGCGCACGTATGCGGCGAGGGTTTCGACCTCGCTGCGTTCCAATTCGCCGCTTTCGATTCGCGAGACGCGTGCCTGCGTGACCCCCATGGCTTCGGCGACCTGAACCTGCGTGGTGTGTTGTCGCTTGCGCACCTCCGCCAGGCGGTGGGCGCGGACGACGGAGATCATCTCCGCGGCGCCACGGTCGATCTCGGCCCGCTCGGCGGGAGAGAAACCGAATTCCTCGACGAGGTCGTCCCAGCGGGCGACCTGCGCGGGGCGCTCGGGCTTCTGGCTCATGGTGTGTCCTCCTCCGATTGCGTCAGGTAATCCTCGTACGCCTTCTCGGCGCGGGGGATCGCGGAGTGATGCCAGCCCTGCCAGTCGCCGGATTTGTCCCCGCCGACGAGGAACACCGCGCGCCGCAGGGGGTCGAAGACGAACAGCAGCCGCACTTCGCTGGTGCCGACCGACCCGGGCCGAAGCTCCTTGAGGTTGGCCAGCCGGGATCCCTTGACGGTGTCCACCAGGGGGCGGCCTGTGGACGGTCCTTCTTGCCGCAGAGCGGTAATGGCCTTGCTGATCTGGATGAGCGTAGGCCGGTCGTCTTGGCGCAGAGCGTGCAGCCAGGAAAGTGCAGGCTCCACGACGATCACTTCTCAGTCCACGGACCTTCCCTTTCGAGTATGACAGGTGCGGCATATTACGCAAGTGTCATATCGGTGGGTGTGGGCCTTCGGCAGTCTCACTCCAAAGGGGGGCGGAGACGGTGACCCGGGGAGCGGCGGGGTCGTTGGGCGGGGCATGACTGCCATCAAGCGCACCCTTGCCGCCCTGGTCCTGTCCGGGGGCGCCGCCCTCGCCCTCACCCCCGTCGCCGCGCACGCCGACGCGAACGCCGACGGGCGCACCATCGAGGGGCCGCCGATCACCCGGCGCCTCGGCGAGATCGCCAACCACCCCGGACAGGCCGTCCAGGACACGAAGACGGCCGTCGGGGCGACCACCGGAGCGGTCGGCTCCGCCTCGAAGGCGACCGGCAGCTCCCTCACCGGCACCAAGACGGCCCTGCACGGCCTGCCGAAGACCCCGAAGGTCGGCGGCTAGCAGCGCGGTCGGGCGGCGGCGCTCGTTGAGCAGCGCATGACCCTCTGGTTGCTCAATCACCTCAGCACGTTCGTCATGGCCGTCCTCTTCGTCGGCGGCCTCACCGCCATCGCCGTGGCCGGAAGCATGGCCGCGCGCCGCCGCTACCCGCACCTGGCCCGCGGGGACCACAACGAGATGGTCGGGGTCGCGCTCGGCATGTTCGGCGCGATCTACGGCATCATCCTCGCCTTCGTCGTCGTCACCCTCTGGACGCAGCTGGAGAACACCCAGACCATCGTCGCCACCGAGGCCACCGACCTGGCCCTCGTCGTGCGCAGCGCCGACGCCTTCCCCGAGGCCGACCGCGCGCGCGTGCAGGAGGCCGTCGGCGCCTACACGCACGCCGTCGTCGAGGTGCAGTGGCCGCTGATGCGCGACGGCGAGCCGAGCTACGACGCGACATCGCGGCAAACGCGGGCCCTCTACCAGGCCCTCCAGGCGTACGAGCCGCAGGGCGCGCGCGCCGAGACCTTCTACGCCGAAGCGGTCACCCGCCTCAACGACGTCGCCGCCCAGCGCCGGGCCCGCATCACGATGGCCGAGGCCTCGCTGCCGATCCTGCTCCAGGTCCTCGTCTACGGGGGCGCGCTCGTGATCGTCCCCCTGACCTTCCTGTTCGGGCTGCGCAGCCTGAAGATGCAGCTGCTCTTCGTATCGGCGGTGGCCGGGCTGATCGGCTTCAGCCTGCTGCTGGTGATGGCCATGGACCGCCCCTTCGCGGGGGACCTGAGCGTGAACCCGGAGCCCTACAAGGAGGCGGCCCTGGCGCAGTTCTGGGCTCAGCCCCAGGTGCGGGAACAGAGCACGAGCCGGTAGCCGTCCGGGTCCTCGACGGTCACGCCCCACTCGTCCCAGTACGGGTTGTGGGCGGCCACCCGCGTCCCGCCGTGGTCGACGAGGCGCTGGACGAGGGCCTCGTCCGGCGCCTCGCCCAGGTAGACCACGAAGAGGTCGTCGACGGTGGGCGCGGGCGCGATCGGGTTCGCGGCGTCCCGGGTGAGCTCGAAGTGCCAGCCACCCCCGGCCGGCCCGACCATCAGCAGGTCGTGCTCCCCGGGCACGCTCTCGGCGCTGCGCCACTGGACCTGGAGCCCGAGCCCGTCGACGTAGAACCGCTCGGCGGCCTTCAGGTCGAGGGAGGGCCGGGCGACACGGATGTGCGTACGTGAGTCGATCATGCGGCCAGCGTACGAAACCCCGTGCGGGCCGCGCCGGTTTCCGCGAGGCGGATGAGCAGACCCCGCAGCTCCTCCAGGGTGGCGGGGTCCGTGATGCGCCCGTCCGCGATCTTGCGGGTGGCCTGCGGGATCAGCAGCCCGTCCGGGAGCACCCGGGCGTCCATCACCGTCAGGGTCTCGGCCACCCACGCCTGGGCCCGGTTGCCGCCCGTGGCGGCGGGCGAGGCGCTCATCAGGGCGACCGGCTTGCCCGCCATCTCCCCGCCCCCCACCAGCCACTCCAGGGCGTTCTTCAGGACCCCCGAGGTGCCGTGCGCGTACTCGGGGGTCGAGATGAGCAGCCCGTCCGCCGCACCGAGCCGGGCCCGGAGACCCGCAACGACCTCGGGGAGGTCGTGCTGCTCCACGTCGGCCTCGAAGTAGGGCAGCCGGCTCAGCGCCGGTTCGAGGGTGAACTCCCAGGACGGATCGCGGTCGCACAGCTCGGCCGCGGACCGCAGGGCGGACGCGTTCAGGGAACCGGCACGCAAACTTCCGCACAGGGCGAGGATCTTCATGCCGATCACCCTATGCGCGCCGGTTCAGACGAGGTGGCCGAGGAACCCCGCCCAGGCACCCGGGCCGACCGCCAGCTGGGGGCCGGCCGGCACCTTTGAGTCCCGGATGTGGATGGTGTCGGCGCAGGTGGCTACCTCGACGCAGTCGTCGCCCTGGCTGCCGCTGTAGGAGGACTTGTGCCAGGAGAGCGCGACCTCGACGCAGTCATCGCCATCACCGCTGCTGTAACTGCTCTTGAACCACCGGAGTCGGGAGCTGTTCACAGGGATCCTCGCAATCGCATCAACAGGCCCACGGTGTCCGCAGGATTGAGGGCCTGGATGCGAAGTTTGGCATACCGCTGGTGGAGCAGGCTGAGGTCTTTCGGGTCGGTCAGTACCCTGCCTGACTGCTGGCCCTCGCTGTACCCAGCCCATTCGTGCTCCTCGGTTTCCAGGAGGCGGAAGGGGCCACCGAGGCCCGCGTGCTCGGGGCTGACCAGCGGCATGATCTGCAGGTCGACGTTGGGCAGTCGGGCGCATTCCAGCAGGTGGTCGATCAGCTCGCGCGTCACGTCGGGACCTCCGGTCTGCCGGAGGATCACCGCCTCGTCGATGATGAAGCTGAACACCGTGTACGGAGTCCGGTACAGGAGTTGCTGTCGGCCCAGCCGGGCCGTGATGCGGGCCTCCACCTCCTCGGCGGTGGGCGGCGGCAGGACGGCCGCGACCAGGGCGCGGGCGTAGGCCTCGGTCTGTAACAGGCCCGGGATCGAACGGGATTCGTACGTATTGAGAGTGCGGGCCTTCTCCTCCAGCTCCGCCCACCTCCGGAACCACCTCGCCAGCCCCCGCCTCCGCGACAGCTGGGCGGCGGCGATGCGGATGACGCCGTACGCGTCCAGCGCCACCTCCACCCGGTCGACGAACCTCGTGGACGGGTGGCGTCGGCCCTGTTCCACCGAGCCGACGTACTGGACCGAGTAGCCGATCGCCGCGGCCAGTTGCTCCTGCGTCATGCCGGCCCGTTTACGGGTGGCCTTGAGCGTCTCCCCAAAGCTCCGCAGGTCGTTGTCCGGCTCGACCTCGCCGTCACCGCTCTCGTCGGCATGCGTCATCGCGGTCACCTCCGCAAGCCAGGTTCACGGACGGTGACCGCTACTGTCCAGAGAGTGGGCTCGTACAGTTGAAAAGTAGTAGTTGCGGTGCTGGGAACTCCCCTGCTCACGCGGGACGTTGTGCATCATGACCGCACCATCCGGCCCCGCCGTGACCTTCGTACGCACGTTCACTCAGCGTTTCAGCTGCACCCGGCGCGGGGCCCGCCTCGCGCGGCAGCTGGCCCTCGTGGAGCTGGACGCGTGGGGGATCCCCGAACCGACCGCCCTCTCGGCCGACGCGGGGCTGCTCGTCGCCGAGCTCGCCGCCAACGCCGTCACCCACGGCCGCGTCCCCGGCCGGGACTTCGAGCTGCGCATGACCCTGCTTGCGGGGGTCCTGCGCATCGAGGTCTCCGACGCCCGCCGGGACCGCCGCCCGGCCCTCCAGCCGCACGCGTACCAGGCAGAAACGGGCTACGGCCTGCGCATCGTGGATGCCGTGGCCACCGACTGGGGCGTCCTCGACCGCCTGATCGGCAAAACGGTCTGGGCCGAGCTCCCCCGCCGGTGATATCTTTTTTGGGGATCGTATATACGCGGCTTCTGGAGGTCGGCATGTCCCGAACGGTGATCGACCTGGACGACGAGGCCTTGGCGGAGGCCGCCCGGCACCTCGGTACGACGACGAAGCGGGACACCGTGAACGCGGCACTGCGGGAGATCGCCGACCGCCGCCGCAGAGCCGCGGCGGTGGAGCGCATGCGCCAGATGGTTGCCGATGGTGAGATCGACTTCTCTGCGATCGAGGACGGCGGCGCCCGGGCCGAGGCGGAGGACGGGCCGGGAGGGCGACCGGCCGCGTGAGCGAGAGCTTCCTCATCGACACGAGCGCACTTGTCCGTTTCTATCGCGGGCAGACCGGTCCCGCATGGGACCAACTGGTCACCTCCGGCGTAGTGGGCCTGTGTGAACCGGTACGTCAGGAGTTCCTGCGCGCCGTCGGCGGCCGCCCCGCCTACTACGAGGCCGACGGTCTGCTGCGCGAGACCTTCCCGTACTTCGTGGCACGGGACTCCGTATGGGAGGAAACCTCGGCCCTTCAGCTGCGGCTGGCGGACGAGGGCTGTCACCAGTGCGCAAGTCCGGTCGACCTGCTCGTTGCCGTTATCGCCCGGCACCACAAGCTGACGGTCCTCCACCAGGACTCGGACTTCGAAACCATCGCGCGCGTGACGGGTCAGCCCGTGCGCCGCATCCTCGACTGACCGGGGCGGACGGCCGGGTGTGCACCGCAGGTCAGAGGTACTGCGCGAAGTCGTCCAGCGTGCGCAGGATCTCCGCCTCCGGGGCCGAGGGGAGCTGGAGGACGATCTCCTCCAGGCCGAGGTCCGCGTAGTGGGCCATCTTGCCGGGCGTGGGCTGGACCGCGTACGGGATCACCTGGAGGGTCTTCGGGTCGCGGCCGGCGGTCTCCCAGATGCGGCGGAGCACCGGCATGGACTCGGTCAGGCCGCGGCCGCCGATCGGGAGCCAGCCGTCGGCGTGGTCGGCGATGGCGGCGAAGAGCTTCGGGCCGGCGGCGCCGCCGATCAGGGTGCGGGGGCCGTGGAGGGGGTGGCCCGGGCTGAGTTCGCGCGGGGGCTGGACCGGCTTGGGGTGGGCGGCGCTGGCCTGCACCGAGGAGAACTCGCCGACGTACGCCGTGGGCTCGGGGGCCCACAGGGCGCGCATCAGCGCCATCCGGTCGCGGACCAGTTCGCGGCGGGTGCGCCACTCGACGCCGTGATCGGCGGCCTCCTCCACGTTCCAGCCGTAGCCGATGCCGAGGGTGAAGCGGCCGCCGGAGAGGTGGTCCAGCGTGGCGATCCGCTTCGCGAGGTCGATCGGGTCGTGCTGGGCGACGAGGGTGATGCCGGTGCCGAGCTGGAGCCGCTCGGTCACGGCGGAGGCCTGCCCGAGGGCCACGAAGGGGTCGAGGGTGCGCCCGTACATCTCGGGGAGCTCGCCGCCCATGGGCGCGCCGGTGTCGCGGGAGACCGGGATGTGCGAGTGCTCGGGGAGGTAGAGGCCGGAGAAGCCGCGCTCCTCCAGGCTCCGGGCGAGACGGACGGGGGAGACGGTGCGGTCGGTGAGGAAGACGGTCGTGGCGATCCGCATGGCTTCAGGCACCTCCGGGACGTGGGAACCGCAACGGTACGGGCTGAGCGTACGGAAGTTGAGGGGGCGTCAGGGAGGTGCGGGGGCGGACCCCGCCGCTAGAGCGGCGGGTACCTGTCGGTCCAGCCGGGTGCGGAGGGGGCCGCCGGGCCGTGGAGGGCGGGGCCCTGGGTCATCTCCAGGGCGAAGTCGTCGGCGAGTTCGAGCAGCGTGGCGCGGCCTTCGAGCGTGGCGAGGCGGGCGGCGGGCAGGGCGGTCTCGCCGTGCAGGGCGCCGAGCAGGGCCCCGCACAGGGCGCCGGTGGCGGCGGGGTCGGGGCTGTGGGTGACGGCGAGGTGCAGCCCGTGGGGGATGTCCTCGGCGACGAGGGTGCAGTAGACGGCGGTCGCGAGGGCGTGCTCGGCGTCGGCGGTGGGGGAGAGGGCCCCGACGCGGTCGGGGGTGGGCGGGCCCTGGGTGACGGCCGAGAGGGCGCGCTGGAGGGCGTCGGTCACGGGCTGGTGGCCGGGGCGGGCCGCCAGCAGGCCGAGGGCGCGGTGGACGGCGACCTCGGGGGAGTCGCCGCGGGTCAGGCCGTGCACGATGACGGCGAAGGCGCCGGCCGAGAGGTAGGCGGCGGGGTGGCCGTGGCTCTGCGCGGCGCACTCGACGGCGAGCTGGAGGACGAGGGCGGGCTCCCAGCCGACGAGCAGCCCGAACGGCGCGGAACGGGTCGCGGCGGCCGCGTCCCGGGCGGTGGGGTTCTTGGGGCGGTCGAGGGTGCCGAGGGTGTCGTCGCCGAAGCCGGTGAGGGAGGCGCGGTCGGGGTTGCGGCGGCTGTAGAGCCACTCCTGCTGCCCGAGCCAGCCGTTGTCCTTGCGGCGCTCGTCGGGGCCCCAGTCGCGCTGGGTCGCGGCCCAGCGGAGGTACGCCCGGTGGACGTCGGTCGGCGGATGCCAGGCGCCCGTGTCCCGGCGCACGTGGGCCCGTATGAGCCCGTCGACGGTGAACAGCACAAGCTGAGTCCCCGCCCCCACCCGCCCGCCCCCGGCCGGCCCCGCGGCCCCGTGCCCGCCCGCGTACCCCGGCGCAGATGCCGGCCCGTGGCTGCCCCCGTTCCCCGGCGCAGACGCCAGCCCGTGGCTGCCCCCGTTCCCCGGCGCGGACGCCAGCCCGTGGCCGCCCGCGTACCCCGGCGCAGACGCCGGCCCGTGGCCGCCCGCGTACCCCGGCGCAGACGCCGGCCCGTGGCCGGCCCCGCCCCCGGCTCCCGCGCCGGCCGCACGGCCCGCTCCCGGGCCGGCCCCGAGGCCGGTCCCGTGTCCCGCGGTTGGGCCGGTCCCGGGGCCCGGGACGGCGGCTGTGCCGAGGGCGTCGCCGATGGCGGCGCCCAGGAGCGCGCCGCGCACCCGGCTCCGGAAGTCCTGCTGCTCGAACCGCCCCCAGAGCCCGGCGCTCGACCCTGCACCCCGCGCACCGGCCCCGTCCAGGGGGCCCGCGCTCCCGCCCGCACGCCCGGATCCGGCCGCGGGGACCACCTGCAGGGCGCCCGCAGCCTCGGCTCCTGCGGGGGCACCTGTGTAGAGCGGGCCGGTCTCGGATCCGCCGAGCAGGTCCGCACGGCCGGGCCCCGTCGCCGGGACTGCGTGCAGGGCATCGGCAGGGCCGGGCGCACCAGCGGTGCCGGGCGGGGGCGTGGTGTCGTCGATGCCGGCCGCGCGCAGCGCACCAGCACCGGCACCGGCACCAACGGCCTCCGCCGTGCCGAGCAGGGCCGACCGGCCGGGCGCGGCGCCCGCGAGGTCGGCTTCGTGCGGGGCGCCCGCGGGGTTCGTCATGTCCGTACCGATCACTTCGTCCACCCCGGCCACCACCTGGCCCTTGCCGACCACTACGCCCGCTGCTCTGGTTGTCGCGTCCATCGCCGCCACCGTCCCCCCGACCGTGTCTGCACTGGCGCGCACTTTAGTGGACACGTTCAGCCGAATCCCGGAACGAGCGCGCCAAGCGGCCCGTAAGTGAGCGGAAAACGGCCGGAACCCGAACACTTTCAGCCGCTCGCCTGTCCACCCCGGCCGCGCGGCCAGACCGGGCACCTGACAGCCCCAGCGGCAGCGCGTGGCACGTTTTGCCACTCGCCGTCCGCGCGGTCGGTTTCAGCCACGCCTCGTTCATCCGACGTTTCCCGCCGCCGCCCAGCCTCAAGGGCATGAAGAAGGCCCTCCTCGCCGCGACCGCCGTCGCCTCCGCGCTCACCGTCTCCTCCCTGGTCGTGGCCCCCGCAGCCTCCGCCTCCGCCTCCGCCTCCGGCCGGGACGGGGACCGCATCCCCTTCACCCAGGCCACCGTCACCGCCGCCCCCGACGGCTCGTACACCCTCCGGTGGAGCGCCCCCGGCACCCGCCGCGTCGAGGTCAGGGCCAACGGCAAGGTCGTCGCCAGCGGCGGCGCCGAGGGCCAGGCCGTGGTCACCGGGCTGCCCGCCGCCGACCGCCAGTGGTTCGACTTCCAGCCGGAGCACGGCCATGGCCACGGCCACGGCCTGCGCCTCGCCGACCGCCAGGTCAAGCTCGAAGGCGCCGTCAACTTCCGCGACGCCGGCGGCTACCGCACCACCACCGGCCAGTGGGTCAAGATGGGCGAGGTCTACCGCTCCGACGCCCTCAACAAGCTGACCGAGAACGACCTGGCCAAGCTCCAGCGCCTGCACGTCAAGACGGTCTTCGACCTCCGCATGGAGGACGAGCGCACCAAGGACGCCGACAAGCTCCCCGCGGGCGCCACCTACGTCGTCGCCGACGTCTTCGCCGTCTCCGGCTCCTTCCAGGCCCTGCCCAAGACCCCCGACGAGGCCGTCAAGGCCATGGTCGACGCCGAAAAGGCCATGGTCAGCGGCGAGGGCGGCAAGAAGGCCTACACCCAGGTCCTGGAAGGGATACGGGACGACGACGCCCGCTCCGTCCTCTTCCACTGCACCGCCGGCAAGGACCGCACCGGCTGGGCCAACGCCGCCCTGCTCACCGCCCTCGGCGTGCCCCGCGCCACCGTCGAGGCCGACTACCTCGCCAGCAACGACTACCGCAAGGCCGCCAACGACGCGATCCTCTCCCGCCTGCCCGCCCCGCAGGCCGCCGTCTACAAGCCGATGCTCGACGTGCGCCCCGAGTACCTCAACTCCGGCTACGACGAGGTCAACGCGAAGTACGGCTCCTTCGACCGCTACCTGAAGGACGGCCTCGGCATCGATGCCCGCGAGCTGAAGCAGCTCAAGAAGGACCTCCTCGTCGGCTGACCCGACCCGCCCCACCGCGACGTACGGGAGCCCGGCCGGGCTCCCGTACGCCTCGGCTCAGTCCAGTACGGGCAGCAGCTCCGGCAGGTGCCCGTCCGAGGCCCGCGCCGCCCGCTGCCGCTCCTCCGGGACCTCCCCGTACAGCGTCGTCCGCGCCTTCGCCGGCCGCCCCGCCGCCTCCGCGACCGCGATCAGGTCCCGCACCGACTTGTACGAGCCGTAACTCGACCCCGCCATCCGCGAGATCGTCTCCTCCATCAGCGTCCCGCCCAGGTCGTTCGCCCCCGACCGCAGCATCTCCGCCGCCCCCTCCACACCCAGCTTCACCCAGCTCGTCTGGATGTTGGGGATGTACGGGTGCAGCAGCAGCCGGGCCATCGCCGTCACCGCCCGGTTGTCCCGCACCGTCGGCCCCCGCCGGGCGATGCCCGCCAGGTACACGGGCGCGTTGGTGTGGATGAACGGCAGCGTCACGAACTCCGTGAAACCACCGGTCCGCTGCTGGATCCGGGCCAGCGTCCGCAAGTGCCCGAGCCAGTGCCGCGGCTGGTCCACGTGCCCGTACATCATCGTCGACGAGGAGCGGATCCCCAGCTCGTGCGCGGTGGTGACGACCTCGACCCAGTCCGCCGTCGGCAGCTTCCCCTTGGTCAGCACCCAGCGGACCTCGTCGTCCAGGATCTCCGCCGCCGTCCCCGGGATGGAGTCCAGCCCGGCCTCCTTCGCCGCCGTCAGCCAGTCCCGTACGGACATGCCCGTACGCGTGGCACCGTTGACGACCTCCATCGGGGAGAAGGCGTGCACGTGCATGCCGGGCACCCGCTGCTTCACCGCCCGCGCGATGTCGAAGTACGCCGTCCCGGGCAGGTCCGGGTGGATGCCGCCCTGCATGCACACCTCGACCGCGCCCACCTCCCAGGCCTGGGCGGCCCGGTCCGCGACCTGGTCCAGGGACAGCGTGTAGGCGTCGGCGTCCGTACGGCGCTGCGCGAACGCGCAGAAGCGGCAGCCGGTGTAACAGACGTTGGTGAAGTTGATGTTGCGCGTGACGATGTAGGTGACCTCGTCCCCCACCACCGACTTCCGCAGGTCGTCCGCGATCCGGCACAGCGCGTCGAGCGCCGGCCCGTCCGCGTGCAGCAGCGCCAGCGCCTGCTCGTCGGTGAGCCGCGTCGGGTCGTCGGCGGCCTGCGCGAGCGCGGCCCGTACGTCCGTGTCGATGCGCTCCGGGACCATGCCCGGGGCCGCCGCCTCGCGCAGGGCCTCCCAGTCGCCGTAGACGAGGTCGAAGTCCTCACGCCGGTCGCCGGTACGGCCCTCGGTGTCGATGGTGGCGTGCAGATCGGTCCGCCCGTACGCCGTGAACGCCTCGTCCGGCTCCTGCCACGGCTGCCCCTCGACGGTCGCGGACTCGTCCGCCAGACCGGTCTCCGCATCGGCCAGCGCGCGAACGTGCGGCAGCAGCCGGGGGTCCAGCCAGGGCTCGCCGCGCTGGAGGAACTCCGGGTAGATCGTGAGCCGTTCGCGCAGCTCGAACCCGGCGGCGGCGGTCCGCTCCGCCAGCTCCTCGATGTGCGGCCACGGCCGCTCGGGGTTGACGTGGTCGGGGGTCAGCGGCGAGACCCCGCCCCAGTCGTCGATGCCGGCGCCGATGAGCAGCGCGTACTCGGCGTCCACCAGGTTCGGCGGCGCCTGTATCCGGGCGCTCGGGCCCAGGATGTGGCGGCCGACCGCGATGGCGGCGGCCAGCTCCTCCAGCTCCGCGTCCGGCATGCCGCGCATGGCGGTGTCCGGCTTGGCGCGGAAGTTCTGGACGATGACCTCCTGGATGCCGTGGTAGCTGCGCTGGATCCGGCGCAGCTCGAAGAAGGCCTCGGCCCGCTCCTCGTACGTCTCGCCGATCCCGATCAGCACCCCGGTGGTGAACGGGACGTTCGACCGGCCGGCGTCCTCCAGCACCCGCAGCCGTACGGCCGGCTCCTTGTCGGGGGAGCCGTGGTGCGGGCCGCCGGGCTCGGACCACAGCCGGGTGGCGGTGGTCTCCAGCATCATCCCCATGGACGGGGCCACGGGCTTCAGCCGCTGGAGGTCCGCCCAGGACAGGACCCCGGGGTTCAGGTGCGGCAGCAGCCCCGTCTCCTCCAGCACCCGGATCGCCATGGCCCGTACGTACGCGAGGGTGTCGTCGTACCCGTGCGCGTCGAGCCACTCGCGGGCCTCGGGCCAGCGGTCCTCGGGGCGGTCGCCCAGCGTGAACAGGGCCTCCTTGCAGCCCAGCGCCGCGCCCTGGCGGGCGATGTCGAGGACCTCGTCGGGGGAGAGGTACATGCCGTGGCCGCTCCTGCGGAGCTTGCCGGGCACGGTCACGAAGGTGCAGTAGTGGCACTTGTCGCGGCAGAGGCGGGTGAGGGGGATGAAGACCTTGCGTGAGTAGGTGATGACACCAGGCCGCCCGGCGGCGGCGAGCCCGGCGTCCCTCACGCGGGCGGCGGAGGCGGCGAGGTCCTTGAGGTCCTCGCCGCGTGCCCGGAGGAGTACGGCCGCCTCGGTCGCGTCGAGCGCGACGCCGTCGCGGGCCCGCCGGAGCGCGCGGCGCATCGCGTTTTCGGTCGGAGCGTCACTCGGAGTGGTCATGGGCCGAGCATACGATCCGGTAGTCCGCGCCCGGGGAGGGTCACCGCATCAGCTCACCGGCATTGACCAGCAGCGACTGGCCGGTTATCGCCCGCGCCCGGTCGGAGGCGAGGAACACGGCGGCGTCGGCGACGTCCCCGTCGGTGGCGAGGTCGGGCAGCGCCATGCGGTCGGTGAGGCGCGCGTGCACCTCGGCCTCGGGCACGCCCTCCGTGTGGGCGGTGAAGGTGACGAACGCCTGCACGGGCGGGCCCCACATCCAGCCGGGCAGCACGGTGTTGACCCGGATCCGGTGCGGGCCGAGTTCGCGGGCCATGGAGTACATGGCGGAGGTCAGCGCCCCCTTGGAGGCGGCGTAGGCGGCCTGCTGCACCTCGTTGGGCGCGGCGACGGCGGACTGGGTCCCGATGATGACGACGGATCCGCCGCCCTGCGCCTTGAGCGCGGGCAGACAGGCCCGGGTCATCCGCAGCGTCCCCAGCAGGTTCACGTCGATGATCTGCTGCCAGGTCCCGAAGTCGGCGTCCTCCAGGCCGCCGAAGTACGAGTCCCAGGCGGCGACGTGCACGACACCGTCGACCCCGCCGAACCGCTCGACGGCCAGCGCGGCCAGCGCCCCGCACTGCGCCTCGTCCCCGATGTCGGTCGGCAGGTAGGCGGTGTGCGCCCCGTCGGGATCGATCTCGGCGGCGGATTTGGCCAGATTCGCCTCGGTCCGCGCCCCGAGCACGGCGTTACCCCCGTCCCGCACCACGGCGGCGGCCACCTGGTGCCCGAGCCCGGCCCCGACGCCGGAGACGATGACGGTCTTCCCTTGCAGCAACACGGAGCCTCCAGGCGGGCGGGAACCACAAGACATCTGACGGCCCGTCAGGCTAAAGGAGTGCCGGAGCTATGTGAAGGGACGGGTCGGGATCGGCCCCGCCCCGCCCCGCCTCGGCCCCCGCCGCGCCTCACGCCGGCCGCGCCGCCCGGCCCAGCCGCTCCAGGCCCTGCGCTATCTCCTCCGGGGTGTGCGTCGTGAAGGAGAGCCGGAGGGTGCGGTGGTCTGCCGGGCCCGTGTGGAACGGGGCCCCCGGCACAAAGGCCACGTCGTGCGCGACGGCCGCGGTGAGCAGGGCCGTCGCGTCGTGGCCCTCCGGGAGGCGGGCCCAGACGAACATGCCGCCCTCCGGGCGGTTCCACTGCGAGCCCGCCGGGAGTGCCGCGCCGAGCCCCGCCAGCAGGGCGTCGCGCCGGGCCACGTAGGCCGCCCGGACCGCCGCGACGTGGGCGTCCAGGTCCGCCGCGGCCAGGTAGTGCGCGGCGGCCAGCTGGTCCACCGTCGAGGTGTGCAGGTCGGCCGCCTGCTTCGCGACCACCGCCGCCCGCCGCAGCGCCGCCGGCGCGCGCAGCCAGCCCAGCCGCAGCCCCGGCGCCATGACCTTCGAGAAGCTGCCGAGCAGGGCGGTGCGGTCCTCCGCCCCCGGATGGGCGGCGAGCCACGGCACGTGGGCCCCCTCGTAGCGGAGGTCCCCGTACGGATCGTCCTCGACGAGCCACAGCCCGAGCCGCGCCGCCGTCTGCGCGATCGCCGCCCGGCGCCCGGCCGGCAGGGTGCGTCCCGTCGGGTTCTGGAAGGTGGGGATGGTGTAGAGCAGCTTGGGGCGTTCCCGCGCGACGACCTCGGCCAGGGCGTCCGGGAGGATCCCCTGCTCATCGCAGGGGACGGCCACCACCCGGGCTCCCGCCAGCCCGAAGCACTGCAGGGCGGCCAGGTAGGTGGGGTTCTCGACCAGGACCACGTCCCCCGGCTCGACCAGCGTGGCCGTGACGAGGGTCAGGGCCTGCTGCGAACCCGAGGTGACGAGCACGTCGTCCGCGCCCGTGGCCAGGCCCCGCGCCGTCGCCCGGGCCGCGACGGCCGCGCGCAGCTCCGGCACGCCCTCGGTGGTGGAGTACTGGAGCGCCCGCGGCGCGGAGGCGGCGAAGGCGGCGTCGTACGCGGCCCGCAGGCCCTCGGTGTCGAAGAGCTCGGGCGCCGGGAGGCCACCGGCGAAGGAGATCACCCCGGGGCGCTCGGTGAGCGCGAGGATCTCGCGTACGGGAGAACCCCCCACCGCGGTGGTGCGGGCCGCGAACGCGGGCAGCGGCGAGGCGACAGCGGAGGCGGCGACGGCAGCGGGCACGGGGGCTCCTCGGGGGGTCGGGTGCGCGCATCGTAGCCCCAGAAAGATGCAGACGGCATCTATATTCCACATCGTGAACCGTGAGCCGAACCGCGCCCGCCCCCTCCCGATCTGACGCGGCATCAGCTAGACCGTTCCCATGTCGAACAATCGAGAACAGGCGCCCGGGCAGAACCACGACCACGACCGGCAGCGAGGAGGGCGGCAGGGCGACACCCCTGCGGACACCCGCGCGGAGACCTACGCCGAACTGGCGGCGGTCGGCCCGTACGGCGTCCGCCCCGGCCACGCGCTGATCACCATGGTGGAACCGCACCCGGGCCACGAGTACGCCTACAACCGCTGGTACGAGGACGACCACTACTACGCCGGCGCCATGGCCATGCCCTGGATGTACGCCGGCCGCCGCTGGGTGGCCACCCGCGAGCTCCAGGCGCTGCGCTACCCCGAGAAGTCCGCCGTCGCCCAGCCCGTCACCGCCGGGTGCTACATCTCGACGTACTGGGTCACCGAGGGCCGCTACGACGAGCACATGAAGTGGACCGTCGGCATCAACAAGCGGCTGGGCCGCGACGCCCGCGTCTACCAGGACCGCACGCACGTCTTCACGGCCTTCCAGGACCACGAGGCCACCGTCTACCGCGACGGCGCCGCCGGCCCGCGGGACTTCCACGCCCTCGACCACCCGTACGCCGGGCTCGTCCTCCAGGTCGTCGACGCCGACGGGCCCGCCCAGCGGGCGGAGCTGCTGGAGTGGCTGCGCTCGCGCGCGCTGCCGAAGCGCCTGCAGGGCTCCCCGGCCGCGATGGTGACGATCTTCCGGCCGACACCGCTGCCCGGGGACCGGATGACGTACGTCAAGCAGGTCGAGGGGGTCGACACCCGGCTCACGCTGCTCTGGTTCCTGGAGGAGGACCCCGAGGCCTGCTGGGACCGCTTCCGCGGGCTGGACACGGAGGTCGCGGAGGCCGGGCTGGGGCGGGTGGAGCTGGTGGCGCCGTTCATCCCCACGGTGCCGGGGACCGACCGCTACGTGGACCGTCTCCGGTAGGGCTTGGGGCGCGTCGCCGCCGTCCGGACATGGCCGAGCCCCCTCGGCCAGGACGGCGGGCCAGTCGAGAGGGCTCCATGCAAGGTGCTGGTGGGACGGTTGGGACGCATGCAGTGACGTTTCAGGCGAGGCGTCCCAGCCGCCCCCCGGTGACATCGGCGACGAACGAGGTCCAGGAGCCGGGCGCGAAGGTGAGGGACGGGCCGTCCTGCACCTTCGAGTCGCGCACCGCGATGGCCTCCGTGACGGGGGACTTGACCTCGACGCAGGCCCCGTTGGCGGAGTACGACGACTTGGTCCAGTTGTCCGTGGCACCCAGGCGAATAGCCATGTTTCTCTCCGGTTCAGCGAGTAGTTCCGTTGGCGTGTCGGCCACTTCTCCGGCTGACGTGATCGACGCTACCCGCCGCTCCTGATGGGTGAAGGGACCGTTCACCCGACCGAGTGGCATATTCCATTCAGGCCTTCTGTGGCCGGGGAGTGACGGTGTACCGTGCCGCCTCGGTCCGCCGCGCCCCCGGAAAACCCTTTGGTTATCGGCGGTTTCATTCGGCCTTGCCCGCATATTGGCCGATGATCCCGGAGATGAACTGCCGGGTCTGGTCGACGTTGAGGGCCTGGGCGCGCAGGTGCTCGTACATCACGCTGTACTTCTGCACGTCGTTGGCCTTCTCCAGGTACAGGTCGCTCGTCACGCCCTCGATGTAGACCACGGTCGAGTCCGACGCGTCCGGGAACTCCAGAATCGCGTACTGGCCGTTGACGCCCGGGTGCGCGCCCAGCGAGAACGGCATCACCTGCACCGTGACGTGCGGCTGCTCCGACTGCTCTATCAAGTACTCGAGCTGCCGGATCATCAACTGGGCGTCGCCCACCTCCCGGCGCAGCGCGGCCTCGTCGATGACCGCCCACAGGCGCAGCGGGCCGAGCTCCGGATTGTTGTTGTCCGTTTCGGAGAGGCGTTTCTGCCGGTGCATGCGCACCTGGACGCGTTTCTCCACGTCGGCCGGCGCCGTCTCCGGCCACGCGCCGCGGACGAGGGACTGGGCGTACTCGGTGGTCTGGAGCAGTCCCGGGATCACGAGGGGCTCGTACGTACGCAGGCTGGCGGCGTCCGTTTCGAGGCCGATGTAGACGCTGTACGGGATGTCGCCGAAGGCGTGCCACCAGCCCTGCTGGCGGGAGTCCTTCGCCATCTGCATCAGCGAGTCCACGAGCCGGGGATCCTCCACCTCGTACACCTCGCACAGGTCACGGACGTCGCGCTGGCTGATGGAGCGGCGGCCGTTCTCCAGCCGGCTGATCTTGGACTGGGAGACGAGCAGGCGCTCGGCGACCTGTTCGGCCGTCATGCCCTTGTCTTCGCGGAGCTTGCGCAACTCCATGCCCAGTCGGCGGCGTCGGACGGTGGGATTGACATTGGACGCCACGTGAACGGCACCTCCGCCTTCTCTTGCTGTCTCTCTGCGTGTCTGATGTTGAGCAGACTGCCACCGAAGCACGGGGCGCCGCTGGGGAACGGCGGGGAAAGCGGAGGGAAAGCAGACGCGCGGGG
>NZ_JBHUSC010000043.1:0-61868 GCF_042673805.1 Streptomyces sp. NPDC057010
GGCACGTCCTGGTGGGCGTACGCCGCCAGGTCCGTCTCGCGGACCCGGGCGACGAGCTCGGCGAAGGTCGGGTCGCCGGAGACGTCGGTGCGCAGGACGAGGGTGTTGACGAAGAAGCCGACCAGGTCCTCGACGGCGTCGTCGGTGCGGCCCGCGATGGGCGTGCCGATGGGGATGTCGTCCCCGGCGCCGAGGCGCCGCAGCAGCAGTGCGAGGGCGGCCTGGACGACCATGAAGACGCTGGCCTGCTGCTCGCGGGCGAACGCGGCGAGGGCCGCGTGGAGGCGGGCCGGGACATGGACGGGGACCTGTGCGCCCCGGTAGGTGGCGGTCGCCGGGCGGGGCCGGTCGACGGGCAGGGCCAGCTCTTCGGGGAGGCCCGCGAGGGTTTCGGTCCAGTGGGCGAGCTGGGTCGCGGCGAGGCTGTCGGGGTCGTCCTCGGAGCCGAGGAGCCCGGCCTGCCACAGGGTGTAGTCGGCGTACTGGACGGGCAGCGGGCTCCAGGCCGGGGTCTCGCCGGCGGTGCGGGCGGCGTAGGCGACGGTGAGGTCGCGGGCGAGGAGCGGGGTGGACCAGCCGTCGCCCGCGATGTGGTGCAGCAGGATCAGCAGGGCGTGGTCCTGCTCGCCGGTCTTGAACAGCCACAGCCTGAGCGGGACTTCGCGCCGCAGGTCGAAGCCGTGGCGGGCGGCCTCGGCGAGCCGGCCGGGGAGCTCCGCCTCGGTGGTGGCGGCGACGACGAGCTCGGGGCGGGCGGCCTCCGGGTCGAGGACCACCTGGTGGGCGCCGACCGCGTCCTCGGCGAAGACGGTGCGCAGGGCCTCGTGGCGGGCGACAACGTCGTGCAGGGCGGCGCGCAGCGCCTCGGGGTCGACGGGGCCGGTCAGGCGCAGGGCGGCGGCCAGGTTGTAGGTGGCGCTGGGGCCCTCCAGCTGGTGCAGGAACCACAGGCGCCGCTGGGCGAAGGACAGCGGGATCCGCTCGGGGCGGTCGGCGGCGGCGACGGGCAGTACGGGGGCGCGGGTGACGCCGCGGGAGCCGAGGGCGCGGGCGAGGGCCGAGACGGTGGGCGACTCGAACAGGGTCCGGATGGGGAGTTCCAGGCCGAGGGAGGAGCGGACCCGGCTGACCAGGCGGATGGCGAGCAGGGAGTGGCCGCCGAGTTCGAAGAAGCTGTCGTCGATGGAGACGGACGGCACGCGCAGGATCTCGGCGAACAGGTCGCAGAGGATCTCCTCGCGCGGGTCGCGGGGGCCGCGCCGGGTGCGGGCGAGGGTTCCGGGGGCGGCGGCGGGGGCGGGCAGGGCCTTGCGGTCCAGCTTGCCGTTGGGGGTCAGGGGCAGGGCGTCGAGGACGACGACGGCCGAGGGGACCATGTACTCGGGGAGCCGGCCGGCGGCCTCCTCCAGGAGCGTCTTCGGGTCGAGGGCCGGGGCGCCGGCGCGCTGGACGGCGTACGCGACGAGCCTCTGGTCGCCGGGCTCGTCCTCGCGGACGATCACGGCGGACTGGCCGACGGAGGCGGAGGCGGCGATCACGGACTGGATCTCGCCGAGCTCGATGCGGAAGCCGCGCAATTTGACCTGGTCGTCGGCGCGGCCGACGAACTCGATGAGGCCGTCCTCGGTCCAGCGGACCACGTCGCCGGTGCGGTACATGCGGGAGCCGGCCGGGCCGTACGGGTCGGCGAGGAACCGTTCGGCGGTCAGGCCGGGGCGGCGCAGGTAGCCGCGGGCGAGGACCACGCCGGCGATGTACAGCTCGCCGGCGACGCCGGGGGCGACGGGGCGCAGGGCGGCGTCGAGGACGAGGGCCCGGGTGTTCCAGAAGGGCCGGCCGACGGGGACGGGGCCGGCGGGGACGGGCGTGCCGGGGGCGATGACGTGGTCGAGGCAGTTGACGGTGGCCTCGGTGGGGCCGTACGCGTTGATGACGGTGGCCCCGGGGTGGGCGGCGCGCCAGCCGCGCAGGGTTTCGCCGAGGAGGGCCTCGCCGCCCAGGATGAGGGTGCCGGAGGGGGAGACCTCATCGGGGAGGTTCTCCAGCAGGGCGAGGTGGCTGGGGGTGCCCTTGAGGAAGGTGGGGCGGGGGCCGCTGCCGGCGGCCTGCTCGTCGAGGTCGGCGAGGCGGACGCAGCCGCCGACGGTGAGCGGGGTGTAGAGGGCGGTGACGGTGAGGTCGAAGGCGACGGAGGAGTGCACGAGGGACACTCCGGAGGCGTCCGGGTAGACCTCGCCCGCGCGCACCAGGTAGGCGCCGACGGAGCCGTGCTCGACGACGACGCCCTTGGGGCGGCCGGTGGAGCCGGAGGTGTAGATGACGTACGCGCTCTGGTGCGGGTGGAGTGCCAGGTCCAGCGGCTCCGCCGAGTGGGCGGTGAGGTCGGGCAGGGCTTCGAGGACGACGGCGGGGGCGGCGTCCTCCAGCATGTAGGCGATGCGGTCGGCCGGGTACTCCGGGTCGACGGGCACGTAGGCGGCGCCGGACTTCAGGGTGCCGAGGAGGGCGACGGCGAGGTCGGCGGAGCGCTCCATGCGGATGGCGACGAGCGCGTCGGGGCCGGCCCCGTGCTCGCGCAGGTACCGGGCGAGCCGGTTGGCGCGGGCGTCGAGTTCGCCGTAGGTGAGGCGGTCGGCGCCCGCGATCAGGGCGGGTGCGTCGGGGGTGCGGGCGGCCTGGGCGGCGAACAGCTCGGGCAGGCTGCGGTACGGGACCTCGCGGGCGGTGTCGTTCCAGGCGTGCAGCACCTGGTGGCGTTCGGCCGGGGCGAGCAGGTCGATGCGGCCGAGCGGGAGTTCGGGGTGGTCGGCGACGGCCTCCAGGACGCGCAGGAACAGGCCGGTGATGGCCTCGACGGCGGGGCCGTCGAAGAGGTCGGGCTGGTGGAACAGCTTGAAGTGCAGGGCGTCCTGCGGCATGCCGACGAGGCTGAGCGCGAAGTGGTTCGCGGAGTGGCTCTGGGCGCCGACGATCCGCAGTTCGTCCGCGTCGCCGCCGGCGGTGGGCTCGGGGGCCGCCTCGAAGGGGAAGTTCTCGAAGACGACGGAGGTGTCGAAGAGTTCGCCGAGGCCGGCGATCTGCTGCACCTCGGCGAGGCCCAGGTACTGGTGGGGCAGGAGCGCGGACTGCTGCTCCTGGATGCGGGTGACGAGCGCCCCGAGGGACTCCTCGGGGCGCAGCCGGGCGCGCAGCGGGAGGGTGTTGATGAAGAGGCCGACCATCTGCTCGACGCCGGGGAGTTCGGCGGGCCGGCCGTTGACGGTGACGCCGAAGACGACGTCGTCGCGTCCGGTGACGCGGCCGAGCACGACGGCCCAGGCGGCCTGGACGAGGGTGTTGAGGGTGACGCCGTGGGCGCGGGCCTGCGCGGTCAGGGCCGCGGTCCGCTCCTCGCTGATCGCGAACTCGTGCCGGCCCGGTTCGACGGGGACCCGGCCGGTGCCGGCGGGCGGGGCGAGACGGGTGGCCTCCTCCAGGCCGGCGAGGGAGTCGGCCCAGGCGGCGCGCGCGGCGTCGCGGTCCTGGGTGCCGAGCCAGGTGAGGTAGTCGCGGTAGGGGCGGACGGGCGGCAGGGCGCGGGCGTCGCCGCCCAGGGCGTAGAGGGCCTGGAACTCCTTGAGGAGCATGGGCAGCGACCAGCCGTCGAGCAGGGTGTGGTGGATGGTCATCACCAGGCGGTGGCGGTGGTCGGCCAGGCGTATGAGGGTGAAGCGGATCAGCGGCGGCTTGGCGGTGTCGAAGCGGCGGGCGCGGTCGTCGGCGACGATCCGCGCGGCGGCGCCGTCGCGCTCGTCCTCGGGGAGGGTGCGCAGGTCCTCGTCGTGCCAGGGGAGGGGGACCTCCTTGAGGACGAGCTGGGCCCAGTCGCCGCTCTTGCGCTGGCGGAAGGCGACCCGCAGGTTGGGGTGGCGGCGGAGCAGGGCCCCCGCGGCGGCGCGGGCCGCCGCGTGGTCCAGGTTCCCGTCCAGGTGGAAGACCAGCTGGACGGTGTAGATGTCGGGTGCCGACTGGTCGTACACGCTGTGGAAGAGGAGCCCCTCCTGCAGCGGCGACAACGGCAGAATGTCCTCGATCACGCGCGACGGTCGGCTCACAACGTCTCCCACTCGAATTCCATGGCGTCCTCGAACTCTTCGATCTCGCTCTGGGTGATCTCGGCCAGCGCCACGTCGGAGGGGGTGAGCCCGCCGGCGTCGGGTCGTTCGGCGTGGGCGGCGAGGGCACGCAGCGCACTGAAGAAGGCTTCGGCAAGCTCCTCTACGACTTCTACGTCGAGCAGTTCGCCGGCCCAGGTCCAGACGGCCGTGAGCCGGGGGCCGTCGCCGTTCCCGGCGTCCGCGGTGAACGAGTTGAGTTCGAGGGTGTGGGCGAGGGGGGTGTGCTCGGACTCGCCCGCGGGGGCGCGCAGCACGGGGTGGACGGTCCAGGCGTCGGGGCTGTCGGGGGCGGCTTCCTCGACGAACCTGCCGAGGTAGTTGAAGCCGATCTGGGGGCGGGAGAGGGAGTCGAAGGCGCGGGCGGTCTCCGGGTTGAGGTGGCGCAGCAGGCCGTGTCCGAGGCCGTGGTCGGGGATCTCCCGCAGCTGTTCCTTGACGCGCTTGAGGACGGTTCCGGCGGCGGCTCCGCCGCGCCGGGCGTCGGCGCGGTCGAACCGGCCGGGGTCGAGGCGGACGGGGTACATGCTGGTGAACCAGCCGACGGTGCGGGTGAGGTCGGTGCCGGGGACGGCGGCCTCCTCGCGGCCGTGGCTCTCCAGGTCGACGAGGGTGGCGGTGTCCGCGCCGGGCCGCCATTCGGCGAGCGCCCAGGCGAACGCGGTGAGCAGGACGTCCTCGACGCCGGCGTGGAAGGCGGCGGGGGCGGTGGTGAGCAGGGTTTCGGTGGTGTCGGCGGGGAGGGTGACCTCCAGGCGTCCGGCGGTGGCGTGGGTGTCGCGGACCGGGTCGAGGGGGGCGCTGCCGATGAGGGCTTCGGAGGGCTGGAGCATGCCGGTCCACAGGGCGGTCTCGGCGACCCGTTCGGGGGTGGCGGCCTGGGCCTGGAGGCGCTGGGCCCAGCGGCGCAGGGAGGTGCCGACGGGCGCCGGGTCGGGGGCCTGGCCGGCGGCGGCGGCCTGCCAGGCCTCGTGGAGGTCGGGCAGCAGGATCCGCCAGGAGACCCCGTCGACGACGAGGTGGTTGACGGTGAGCAGCAGTACGCCGTCGGTGTCGGGGCCTCGGTCGAGCCACAGGGCCTGGAGCATGCGGGCGTCGGCGGGTGCGAGGCGGCCCACGGTCTCGTCGGCAAGGGCGGTGTAGGCGGCTTCCAGGGCGGTGTCGTCGAGGCCGGCGGCGTCCACGCGGCGGACGCAGTCGGCGGCGTCGACGGCGCCGGGTTCCAGGATCTCGCAGGCCCATTCGGTGGCGCCGGCCCCGGAGCGGGTGACCTTCATGCGCAGGGCGTCGTGCCGGTCGAGGACGGCCTGGACGGCGGTGCGCAGGGCGTCCTCGCCGAGCCGGCCGGGGACGCGCAGCACGGTGGACTGGCTGAACCGGTCGGTGTCGCCGCCGCGTTCGGCGAGCCAGTGGGTGATGGGCAGGGCGGGCAGCGGGCCCGTGCCCTGGTCGTCGGCGGCCCCGTCCTCGGCGGCGGGGTCTTCGCCGACGGCGGCGGCGAGTTCGGCGACGGTGCGGTGGACGAAGACGTCCCGGGCGGTGAGGACCAGGCCGGCCTTGCGGGCGCGGCTGACGAGCTGGATGGACATGATGCTGTCGCCGCCGAGGTCGAAGAACCCGTCGTCGATGCCGACCTGTTCGAGGCCGAGGATCTGGGTGAACAGGCCGCAGAGGATCTCCTCGCGGCGGTTGCGGGGGGCGCGGCCGGTGCCGGCGCCCTGGCCGTAGTCGGGGACGGGCAGGGCCCTGCGGTCGAGTTTTCCGACGCTGGTCAGGGGCAGTTCGGGGAGCTCGACGACGGCCGCGGGCACCATGTAGTCGGGCAGGGCGGTCGCGAGGTGCGCGGCGAGGTCCTGGGCGTCGTAGGGGGCGGGGGCGCCGTCGGTGACGATGTAGGCGACGAGCTTCTTGTCGCCGGGGCGGTCCTGGCGGACGACGACGGCGGCCCGGCGGACGGCGGGGTGGGCGGTGAGCGCGGCCTCGATCTCGCCGAGCTCGATGCGGAAGCCGCGGACCTTGACCTGGTCGTCGGCGCGGCCGACGAACTCGACGAGGCCGTCCTCGGTCCAGCGGACGACGTCGCCGGTGCGGTAGAGCCGGCTGCCGGCGGGGCCGTACGGGTCGGCGACGAACCGTTCGGCGGTGAGGTCGGCGCGCCCCCAGTAGCCGCGGGCCACGCCGGTGCCGCCGATGTACAGCTCGCCGGGGACGCCGGGCGGGGCGGGGCGCAGGGCGCCGTCGAGGACGTAGTGGCGCATGTTGTCGAGGGGGCGGCCGATGGGGACGGTGGTGGGGCTGCCGTCGAGGGATGCGGCGGGGACGGGGTGGCAGGTGGAGAAGACGGTGGTCTCGGTGGGTCCGTAGACGTGCACGACCCGGGTGTCGGGGCAGTGTTCGGTGACCCGGCGCATGGCGGCCGGTGAGGCCATGTCGCCGCCGGTCCACACCTGGCGGACGGTGGTGAACGCCTCGGGGTGTTCCTGGGCCATGACGCCGAACAGGCCGGTGGTCATGAACAGGGAGGTGATCCCGTTGGCGGTGATCAGGGTGCGCAGGGACTCGATGTCGAGTTCGCCGGGGGGTGCGACGACGACGCGGCCGCCGTGCAGCAGGGGCGCCCACAGTTCGAAGGTGGAGCCGTCCCAGGCGTGCGGGGAGTGCAGCGGCACCCGGTCGACGGTGCCGCCGGACCAGCGGTGGTCGCGGGCGAGCGCGGCGACGTCCCGGTGGGTGACGGCGACGCCCTTGGGGGTGCCGGTGGAGCCGGAGGTGAACATGACGTAGGCGAGGCGCTGCGGGCCGCCGGCGGCCGGGGCCGGGTCGGTGCCGGGGTGTGCGGCGGTCTCGGGGCTGTCGTCGACGAGGAGGATCCGGCCGCCCTGGCCGAGGGCGGCGGAGCGGGGGGCCTGGGCCCGGTCGGTGAGCAGGATGTCGGCGCCGGTGCCGGTGAGGATCCAGCGCATCCGGTCGTCGGGGTAGGAGGCGCTGAGCGGTACGTAGGTGCCGCCCGCCTTGACGACGGCCAGGAGGGCGACGACGAGGTCGGCGGAGCGGTCCATGAGGACGCCGACGCGGGATTCGGGCAGGGTGCCCAGGGCGCGCAGGTGGTGGGCGAGCCGGTTGGCGCGGGTGTTGAGTTCGGCGTACGACAGTTCCGTGTCGCCGAAGACGACGGCGGTGGCGCCGGGGGTGCGGGCGGCCTGCTCCTCGAAGAGCGCGGCGAGGGTGTCGTCGGTGAGGGGGCGGGCGGTGTCGTTCCAGTCGTGGAGCATCGTGGTGCGCAGGTCGTCGCCGAGCAGGTCGGCCTCGCCGACGGGCGCGTCGGGCGCTTCGACGACGGCTTCCAGCATCCGTACGAGCCGCTCGGCGAGGCGTTCGGCGGTGGCCGCGTCGAACAGGTCGGCGCTGTACTCGATGGTGCCGTCGAGGCCGGGGACGGGGGTGCCGTCGGGGGCGTAGCGGTCGGCGAAGGTGAAGGACAGGTCGAACTTGGCGATGGCCAGGTCGGGGACCTCGGGGGTGACGGTGAGGCCGGGCAGGGCGCGGGCGGCCTCGAAGGATCCGGTCTGGTCGGTGTCGAAGCCGAGGGCGACCTGGAAGAGCGGGTGGCGGGCGGCCGAGCGGGCCGGGTTGAGGAGCTCGACGAGGCGTTCGAAGGGGACGTCCTGGTGGGCGTAGGCGGCGAGGTCGGTCTCCCGGACGCGGGCGAGGAGTTCGCCGAAGGACGGGTCGCCGGAGAGGTCGGTGCGCAGGACGAGGGTGTTGACGAAGAAGCCGATGATCTCCCCGACGGCGTCGTCGGTGCGGCCCGCGATGGGCGTGCCGATGGGGATGTCGGTGCCGGCGCCGAGCCGGTGCAGGAGGGCCGCGAGGGCCGCGTGCACGACCATGAAGGGGCTGGCCTGCCGCTCCCGCGCCAGCGTGGTGATCTTCTGGTGGAGTTCGGCGGGTACGGGGAATCCGATGCGGCCGCCGGCGTGTCCGGTGGTGGCGGGGCGGGGCCGGTCGGTGGGCAGCTCCAGCTGCTCGGGCAGGCCCTGGAGGGTCTCCTTCCAGTAGGCCTGCTGGCGGGCGAGGGGGCTGTCCGCGTCGTCCTCGGCGCCGAGCTGTTCGTGCTGCCACAGCGCGTAGTCGGCGTACTGGACGGGCAGCGGGGCCCAGTCGGGGGCGCCCCCGTTTTCGGTGCGGGCGGCGTACGCGGTGGTCAGGTCGCGGGCGAGCAGCGGCAGGGACCAGCCGTCGCCGGCGATGTGGTGGATGAGCAGCAGGGCCACGTGCTCCTCGGGCGCCGTACGGAACAGCCAGGCGCGCAGCGGGAGTTCGGCGGTGAGGTCGAAGGCGTGCCGGGCGGCCGCGGCGAGGGCGGCGGGCAGCGCCTCCTCGGTGGTGTCCTCGAGGGTGAGGGCCGGGTGGGCGGTGGCGGGGTCCTGGATGAGCTGGCGGCCGCCGTCGGCGTCCGCCGCGTAGAGGGTGCGCAGGGATTCGTGGCGGGCGGTGACGTCGCGCAGCGCGGAGGCGAAGGCGTCCCGGTCGAGGTCGCCGGTCAGGCGCAGCCCCACAGGCATGTTGTAGGTGGCGCTGGGGCCCTGCATCTCGTGCATGAGCCACAGGCGCCGCTGGGCGGCGGAGAGCGGGATCCGGTCGGGCCGGCCGGCGGGGTCGGCGGTGAGGGCGGGCCGGGTGACGGCGGCGGTGAGGGTGCCGGCGAGGCCGGCGACGGTCGGGGCCTCGAAGAGCTGCCGGATGGTGAGTTCGGCGCCGAGGGCGGAGCGGATCCGCCCGGCGAGCTTGGTGGCGAGGATGGAGTGGCCGCCGAGCTCGAAGAAGCTGTCGTCGATGGAGACGGACGGCACGGCGAGGACCTCGGCGAAGATCCGGCAGAGGATCTGTTCCTGCGGGGAGCGCGGGGCCCGGCCGGCCGCGGTGGTGCTGCGCTGCGGCGCGGGCAGGGCCCGGCGGTCCAGTTTGCCGTTGCCGGTCAGCGGCAGCGCGTCGAGGGTGACGAACGCGGCGGGCAGCATGTAGTCGGGCAGGCTGGCGGCGAGGTGCTTGCGCAGGGCGGTCGCCTCGGGCTGGTCGGCGCCGCGTGCGGGGACGACGTAGCCGACGAGCTGCTTGTCGCCGGGCCGGTCCTCGCGGACGACGACGGCGGCCTGGGCGATGCCCGGGTGTTCGGCGAGGGCGGTCTGGATCTCGCCGAGTTCGATGCGGAAGCCGCGGATCTTGACCTGGTCGTCGGCGCGGCCGAGGTACTCCAGTTCACCGGTGCGGTCCCAGCGGGCGAGGTCGCCGGTGCGGTACATGCGGGTTCCGGCGGGGCCGAAGGGGTCGGCGACGAACCGTCCGGCGGACAGGCCGGGGCGGCCGAGGTAGCCGCGGGCGAGGCCCGCGCCGGCGACGTACATCTCGCCGGTGACGCCGGGTGCGACGGGGCGCAGCCGCCGGTCGAGGACGTAGATGCGCAGGTCGGGGATGCCGGTGCCGATGAGGCTGCGGTGGGCGCCGGCGGCGGTGGCGGCGTCCAGGGCCCGGTGGGTGACGTGCACGGTCGTCTCGGTGATGCCGTACATGTTGACGAGGACGGGGGCGTCGTCGGCGTGCCGGGCGTACCAGTCCTCGAGGCGGGCGGGTTCGAGGGCCTCGCCGCCGAAGACGACGTGGCGCAGGGCGAGCCGGCGGCCGGTGTCGGGGTCCTCGGCGTCGGCCTGCATCAGCTGGTAGAAGGCGGACGGGGTCTGGTTGAGGACGGTGACCCGCTCGTCGGCGAGCAGTTTCAGGAAGCCGGCCGGGGTGCGGCTGGTCTCGTGCGGGACGACGACGAGGGTGCCGCCGTGCAGCAGCGGGCCCCACAGTTCCCAGACGGAGAAGTCGAAGGCGTAGGAGTGGAAGAGGGTCCACACCTGGTCGGGGCCGAAGCCGAACCAGGGGTCGGTGGCGGTGAACAGCCGGGTGACGTTGCGGTGGGTGACGACGACGCCCTTGGGGGTGCCGGTGGAGCCGGAGGTGTAGATGACGTAGGCGGGGTGGAGGGGGGCGAGGGGGGCGCGCCGGTCGGTGTCGGCGAGGTCGGTGTCCGGGCGGGCGGCCAGGTCGGCGGCGGTGTCCGGGTCGTCGAGGTGGAGCCAGCGCAGGTCGGCGCTGCCGCCGGCGGCGAGGCGGCCGGCGGTCTCGGTGGTGGAGACGACGAGGGCCGGGGCCGAGTCGGTCAGCAGGAAGGCGATCCGGTCGGCGGGGTAGGCGGGGTCGACGGGGACGTAGGCGGCGCCGGTCTTGAGGACGGCGAGGACGGCGACGACGAGGTCGGTGGAGCGGGGCAGGGCGAGGGCGACGAACTGCTCGGGTCCGGCGCCGCGGGCGGCGAGCAGCCGGGCCAGCCGGTTGGCGCGGGCGTTGAGTTCGCCGTAGGTGAGGCGGTCGTCCTGGTGGACGAGGGCGGTCGCGTCGGGGGTGGCGGCGGCGCGGGCCTCGAAGAGGGAGGGC
Source organism: Streptomyces sp. NPDC057010 (assembly GCF_042673805.1). Lineage (NCBI taxonomy): Bacteria > Bacillati > Actinomycetota > Actinomycetes > Kitasatosporales > Streptomycetaceae > Streptomyces > Streptomyces sp. NPDC057010. The sequence goes on from NZ_JBHUSC010000043.1 coordinate 10,635, forward strand.
AGGGTGGTGTCGTCGCCCGTTTCGGCGAGGGTGCCGTTCCAGGCGGTGAGGATGGTGGTGCGTTCGGCGTCGCCGAGGACCTCGGCGGCGGCGACGGGCAGGTCGGGTCGGGCGAGCAGGGCGTCGAGGACGCGGACGAAGCGTTCGGTGAGGGTGGCGGCGCTCTCGGGGTCGAACAGGTCGGCGGCGTATTCGAGGGTGCCGTCGACTCCGGCGGGGGCGCCGTCGGCGGCGGGCCGGGCGGTGAGGTGCAGCACGAGGTCGAACTTGGCGACGCCGGTGGCGGCGGGCTCGGGGGCGGCGCTGAGGCCGGGCAGTGCGTCGAGGGCGGTCAGGGCGGCGCGCTGGTCGTCGCCGCCGTTCCAGGTGAGCACGGTCTGGAAGAGGGGGTGGCGGGCCATGGACCGGGCCGGGTTGAGGACCTCCACGAGCCGTTCGAAGGGCACGTCCTGGTTCCCGTACGCCGCCAGGTCCGCCTCCCGTACGCGGGCCAGCAGCTCGGCGAAGGACGGATCCCCGGACAGATCGGTCCGCAGGACCAGGGTGTTCACGAAGAACCCGACCAGGTCCTCCAGCGCGTCGTCCGTACGACCCGCGACGGGCGTCCCGATCGCGATGTCCTCACCCGCACCCAACTGGTGCAGCAGCGTCGCGAGGGCAGCCTGGGCGACCATGAAGGGGCTCGCGCCATGCGCACGGGCCACCTCCTCCAGCCGGGCGTGCACCGCGGCCGGCACCTCGAAGGACACCGAACCACCCCGGTACGAGGCCACCGCCGGACGCGGCCGGTCCACCGGCAGCACCAACTCCTCCGGAAGCCCGGAAAGCCGCTCCTTCCAGAACGCCAGCTGCGCCGCGACCACGCTCCCCTCGTCGTCCTCCGAACCCAGCAGCTCCCGCTGCCACAGCGTGTAGTCCGCGTACTGCACCGGCAGCGGAGCCCAACCGGGCTCGCCACCGGACACCCGGGCCGCGTAGGCGGTGGCCAGGTCGCGGGCGAGGGGGCCCATCGAGCCGCCGTCGCCGGCGATGTGGTGCAGCAGGAGCAGCAGGACGTGCTCGCGTACGCCGTCCCGCTCGCCCAGGTCGAACAGAGTGACGGCCAGGGGCGGTTCGGCGGAGAGGTCGAAGCCGTGCATGGCCGCGGCCGCGAGGGCCTCGGGCAGGCCGGCCTCGGTGGTGGTGACGATCCGCGGCACGACGGCCGCGGCCGCCGGGTCGAGGACGACCTGGTGGGCGCCGTCGGCGTCCTCGGCGAAGACGGTGCGCAGGGACTCGTGGCGGGTGACGAGGTCGGCCAGGGCGGCGGCGAGGGCCGCCCGGTCGACGGTGCCGGTCAGGCGGAGCGCGGCCGGCACGTTGTAGGTGGGGCTGGGGCCCTCGAACTGGTTGAGGAACCACAGCCGCTGTTGCGCGAAGGACAGCGGGATCCGCTCGGGCCGCACCGCGGGTGCGAGGGCCGCCCGGGCGGCGCCGCCGGGCACGGCGTACGGGGCGAGGGAGGCCACGGTGGGCGTCTCGAACAGCTGGCGCACGGCGAGTTCGGCGCCGAAGACGGACCGGATCCGGTTGACCAGGCGGGTGGCGAGCAGGGAGTGCCCGCCCAGGTCGAAGAAGCCGTCGTCGACGGAGACGCTGTCGAGGCCGAGGACCTCGGCGAACAGGTCGGCGAGGATCGCCTCCTGCGGGGAACGCGGGGCCCGGCCGGCGCCCGCGCCGCCGAAGTCGGGGGCGGGCAGCGCCTTGCGGTCCAGCTTGCCGTTGGGGGTCAGCGGCAGCTCGTCGAGGAGGACGACGGCCGCGGGCACCATGTGCTCCGGCAGGCGCGCGCCGACGTGGGCGCGCAACGCGGCCGGGGCGGGGGCGCCGGCCCCGGCCAGCGGGACGGCGTACCCGACGAGCCTCTTGTCGCCGGGCCGGTCCTCGCGGACGATCACGGCGGCGCGGGCGACGGCGGGATGGGCGGCGAGGACGGCCTCGATCTCGCCGGGCTCCACGCGGAAGCCGCGCACCTTGACCTGGGTGTCGCTGCGGCCGGTGAACTCCAGCTCGCCGTCCTCGGTCCAGCGGCCGACGTCGCCGGTGCGGTACATGCGGGAGCCGGCGGGGCCGTACGGGTCGGCGACGAACCGGTCGGCGGACAGGCCGGGCCGGTTCAGGTAGCCGCGGGCCAGGCCCGCGCCGGCGATGTACAGGTCGCCGGTGACCCCGGCGGGGGCCGGGCGCAGCGCCGGGTCCAGGACGTACATGCGGGTGTTGGCGATGGGCCGGCCGATCGGCGGGACGACCGCGCCGGACAGCGGATCGCTCATGGTGGCGCAGACGGTGGACTCGGTCGGACCGTACGCGTTGATCATGCGGCGGCCGGTGGACCAGCGGCCGACCTGGTCGGGGGCGCACAGCTCGCCCGCGACGACGAGGCTGCGTACGCCGTCGAGGTCGCCGTCGGCGAGGACGGGCAGCGCGGAGGGCGGCAGCGTGACGTGGGTGATGTGCTGTTCGGCGACGAGCGCGGCCAGCGCGGGGCCGGGCAGCAGCCGCTCCTGCGGGGCCAGCACCAGGCAGGATCCGGAGAGCAGGGTCATGCACAGTTCGGAGAAGGCCGCGTCGAAGCTGGGCGAGGCGAACTGGAGGACCCGGCTGCCCGGGGTGACGTCGAAGACGTCGATCTGGCCGTGGGCGAGGCTGGGGATGCCGGCGTGGGTGACGACGACGCCCTTGGGGCGGCCCGTCGAGCCCGACGTGTAGATGACGTACGCGGGGTGTCCGGCGCAGATCGCCGCGCCGAGGTCGGCGCCGGACAGGCCGGCGGCCTCGGCTTCGAAGGCGGGCAGGGTGGCGGTGTCGAGGGTGAGGACGGGCCGGGCGTCGTGGAGCATGTAGGCGATGCGGTCGGCCGGGTAGGCGGGGTCGACGGGCAGGTAGGCGCCGCCCGCCTTGAGGACGGCGGTGATCGCGACGACGAGGCCGGCGGAGCGGGGCAGGGAGACGGCGACGAAGCTCTCGGCGCCGACCCCCCGGTCCACGAGGAGCCGGGCGAGCCGGTTGGCGCGGGCGTTCAGCTCGGCGTACGTGAGCACCTCGCCCTCGGAGGCGACGGCCTCGGCGTGCGGCGTACGGGCCACCTGGGCCTCGAACAGCTCGGGCCAGGTGCCGGCGGGCAGTTCGCGCGCCGAGTCGTTCCACTCGGTGAGGATGCGGTGGCGCTCGGGCGCGGCCAGCAGGTCGAGGCGGGCCAGCGGCAGCGACGGGTCGGTGGCGAAGGCCTCCAGGGCGCGCACGAGCCGGTCGCCGATCCGGCCGGCGGCGGCCGCGTCGAGCAGGTCGGGGCGGTGGCCGATGCGCAGGGCCAGGGCTCCGCCGGGCTCGGGCACCGCCATCAGGGACAGCGCGAAGTGCGTCGCGTCCCAGCTGCTCGCACCGGTGACGGGCAGCCCGGAGCGGTCGGCGAGGGTGCGCAGCGCCTCGGGGTCCAGCGGGTAGTTCTCGAACACCATGGAGGTGTCGAAGAGTTCCCCGACACCGACGAGGGACTGGATCTCGGCGAGGCCGAGGTGCTGGTGGTCCAGGAGGGCGACCTGCCCGTCCTGGATACGGCGGGCGAGGTCGCCGAGGGACGCGGCGGCGTCGAGGCGGGCGCGCAGCGGCAGGGTGTTGATGAACAGGCCCACCATCTCGTCGGCGCCGGGCAGGTCGGCGGGGCGGCCGGAGACGGTGATGCCGAAGGCGACGTCGTCGCGACCGGTGGCCTGGCCGAGGACGACGGCCCAGGCGGCCTGGACGAGGGTGTTGAGGGTGACGCCGAGGGTGCGGGCCGCCGCGGCCAGGGCGGTGCCGGCGGCCTCGGGCAGGGTCAGGTCGATGAGTTCGGGCAGGGCGGCGGGGCCGTCGGCGGCTTCCGCGGAGGCGGTGGCCGCGCGGGTGGGCTCCTCGAAGCCGGCGAGGGCCTCCCGCCAGGCGGCGCGGGCCGCGTCCCGGTCGCGGGCGGCCACCAGGCGCAGGTGGTCGCGGTAGGGGCGGGCGGCGGGCAGGGCCGGCCGGCCGCCGTACAGCTCCAGCAGTTCGCGCACCAGCAGGGACACCGACCAGCCGTCGGTGACCAGGTGGTGGGCGGTCTGCACGAGCCGGCGGCGGCCGTCGCCGAGGTCGGCGAGGAGGTAGCGCAGCAGCGGGGGGCGGGCCGGGTCGAAGCGCTCGCCGCGCTCCTCCCGGGCCGCCCTGTCGGCGGCCGCGTCCCGGTCGGCGGCGGGCAGGCCGGTGAGGTCCAGCTCGCGCCACGGCAGTTCGACCCGGTCGGCGACGACCTGGAGGGGCTGTCCGGAGGCGCCGCGGACGAAGGCGGCGCGCAGCGCGGTGTGCCGTTCGGTGAGGAGGCCCGCGGCGGCGCGCAGCCGGGCGGTGTCGAGGTCCCCGTCGAGGTCGAGGACGAGCTGGGTGACGTACGGGTCGGCGCCCGTGGTGTCGTACAGGCTGTGGAAGAACAGCCCGTCCTGGAGGGGCGTCAGCGGCAGTACGTCGGCCAGGTCCCCGGCGGCTTCGAGGGTGTCGACGTCGGCCTGGGAGAGGTCGGGGACCAGCGGGAAGTCGGACGGGGTGTGGCCGCCCGCGGCGGGGCCCCGGGCGTGCTCGGCCAGCGCCCGCAGGGCGGCGAACCAGGCCTCGGCGAGGGCGCGGACCCGGTCGGCGCCGAGCAGTCCGTCCGCCCAGGTCCAGTGGGCGACGAGCCGGGGGCCGGCGTCGGTGTCGTGGGTGACGGCGTTGACCTCGACGGCGTGCGCGAGCGGCAGCCGCGGGTCCTGGCCGGCGCCGGGGTGCGGCAGCAGGGACCAGTCGCCGGTGGCGCCGACGGCCATCCGGCCCAGGTAGTTGAAGCCGATCTGCGGGGTGGCGAGGCCGGTGAAGGCTCCGGCGCCGTCCGGGTCGAGGTGGCGGAGCAGGCCGTAGCCGAGGCCGCTGCCGGGGACGGCGCGCAGCTGCTCCTTGACCTGCTTGAGGACGGCCCCGGCGGCGGGGCCGGCGGACAGGATCTCCGCCCACGTGTACGGGCCGGGGTCGAGGCGGACCGGGTGGATCTCGGTGAACCAGCCGACGGTGCGGGACAGGTCGGCGCCGGGGACGAGTTCCTCCCGGCGGCCGTGGCCCTCGACGTGCAGCAGCGGGGCCGTGGCGGCGCCGGCCGCGGGGTCGCCGCCGAGCCAGTGGCGGGCGGCCGGCGCGAAGGCGGCCAGCAGGACGTCCTCGACGCCGGCGTGGAAGGCCGCCGGGGCGGTGGTGAGCAGCGCCTCGGTGAGGTCGGCGGGGAGGGTCAGCTCCAGGTGCCCGGCGGTGGCGTGGGTGTCACGGGCCGGGTCGAGCGGCCGGCCGCCGAGCGGGGCCTCGGGGGCCCCCAGGGTGCCGGTCCAGTACGGCAGTTCGGCGCGGACGGCGGGCGTGCGGGCGGCTTCGGCCAGCCCGGCCGCCCAGCGGCGCGGGGAGGTGGTGACGGGTACGGCGGGCTGCCGGCCGGTGCGGACGGCTTCGGCGAGGTCCTCACCGAGGATGCGCCAGGACACCCCGTCGACGGACAGGTGGTGGACGACCAGGAGCAGCCGGCCGGGGGCGCCCTCGCCCCGGTCGAACCAGACGGCCTGGAGCATGCGCCCCTCGGCGGGGGCGAGCCGGTCGCGGGCCGCGTCTCCCTCGGCGGTGGTGCGGGCGTCGAGGTCGGCGTCGGACAGGGCGGCGGCGTCGACGCGGCGCAGCACGGAGGCGGCGTCGGCGCCGCCGGGCGCGGGGACGGTGAGCCGCGGGCCGGCGGACAGGGTGAGGCGCAGGGCGTCGTGCCGGTCGAGGACGGTCCGCAGCGCGCCGGTGAGGGCCTGCGCGGTGAGTCCGGCGGGGGTGCGCAGCACGGCGGACTGGTTGAACCCCTCGTAGGAGCCGCCGCGTTCGGCGAGCCAGTGCACGATCGGCGTGGCGGTGACCTCGCCGATCCCGGCTCCCGGCGCTTCGGCGGCCGGGCCCGTGGGGGCGGCGGCCGGTTCGAGGGCCAGGGCGGCGGCGAGGGCCGCCACCGTACGGTGCTCGAAGACCTGGCGGGGGGTCAGCGCGAGGCCCGCGCGGCGGGCGCGGCCGACGAGCTGGATGGAGACGATGCTGTCGCCGCCCCGGTCGAAGAAGTCGTCGTCGACGCCGACGGCGGCCGTGCCGAGCGCCTGCGCGAACAGGGCGCACAGCTGCTCTTCGAGCGCGGTGGCCGGGGCCCGGCCGGCGGCGGAGCGGGAGCCGCCGGTCCAGTCGGGGGCGGGCAGGGCCCTGCGGTCCAGTTTGCCGTTGGGGGTGACGGGCAGCGCGTCGAGGGCGATGAAGGCGGCGGGGACCATGAACTCGGGCAGGGCGGCGCGCAGGTGCTCGCGCAGCGCCTCGGGGCTGACGGCGGCCGGGTCGGCGCCGGGGGCGGGCACGGTGTAGGCGACCAGGCGCTTGTCGCCGGGCCGGTCCTCGCGGACGACGACGGTGTTCCAGGCGAGCCCCGGGTGCTCGGCGAGCGCGGCCTGGATCTCGCCGAGCTCGATGCGCAGGCCGTTGAGCTTGACCTGGTCGTCGGCGCGGCCGAGGTAGTCGACGGCCCCGTCGGCGCGGCGGCGGGCGAGGTCGCCGGTGCGGTACATGCGGGAGCCGGCCGGGCCGTACGGGTTGGCGACGAACCGTTCGGCGGACAGGCCGGGCCGCTCCAGGTAGCCGCGGGCGAGGCCGGTGCCGGCGAGGTAGAGCTCGCCCTCCACGCCGGAGGGGACGGGGCGCAGGGCCGCGTCCAGGACGTAGACGTCGATGTTCCAGATGGGGCGGCCGATGGGGACGGCGCCCCGGCCGTCGTCGGCGGTGCACTCCCAGGAGGTGACGTCGACGGCGGCCTCGGTGGGGCCGTACAGGTTGTGCAGGCCCGTGCCCGGCAGCAGCTGACGGAACCGGTCGGTCAGTTCGCGGGAGAGGGCCTCGCCGCTGCAGATGACCCGGCGCAGCCCGGTGCACCGGGCGGCCGTCTCCTCCTGGAGGAAGACCTGGAGCATCGAGGGTACGAAGTGGACCGTCGTGATGTCCTCGGTGCGGATCAGCCCGGCGAGGTAGGCGGGGTCCTTGTGGCCCTCGGGTGCGGCCACGACGAGCGTGGCGCCCTCGATGAGCGGCCAGAAGAACTCCCAGACGGAGACGTCGAAGCCGGACGGGGTCTTCTGCAGGACCCGCTCGCCGGGCTGGAGCCCGTACTCGGCCTGCATCCACGCCAGCCGGTTCACGATCGCCTCATGCGGGACGACGACGCCCTTGGGGCGGCCCGTCGAACCCGAGGTGTAGATGACGTACGCCGGGTGCGAGCCGGAGAGCGGCACGCCCGGGTCGGTGTCCGGCAGGCCGGACAGGTCGGACGCGTCGGGGAGTTCGGTCAGGACCACGGCGGCGCCGGAGTCCTCCAGCAGGTAGGCGATGCGCTCGGCCGGATATCCCGGGTCGACGGGCACGTACGCCCCGCCGGCCTTGTGCACCGCGTAGAGGGCGGTCACCAGGTCCAGGGACCTCGGCAGGGCCACGGCGACCCGCTGCTCCGGGCCGACACCGCGGCCGATCAGCCAGTGGGCGAGCCGGTTGGCCCGCGCGTCGAGCTCCGCGTACGAGAGGGTCTCGCCCTCGAACACCACGGCGGGGGCCTGCGGTGTACGGGCCGCCTGGGCGCGGAACAGCTCGGGCAGGGTGGCCGCCGGGAAGGCGTGTTCGGTGCCCTGGCCGTGGACGACGGCCTCGGCGTACTCGGTGGGCGAGACGGTGCCGCGCCGTCCGGTCGGCAGCTCCGGCCGGGTGACCAGGGCCGCGAGGGCGTGCCGGAACGCCTCCAGCACCCCGGCGGCCCGTTCGGCGTCGACCAGGTCGGGCCGGTGGTCGAGCCGGAAGGCGAGGCCGCCCTCGGCGGGGAAGGCGGTCAGGCTCAGCGCGAAGTGCGTGGCGTCGCGCACGTCGGCGCCGACGACCCGCAGTCCCCCCTGCGCGGCGGCGCCGTCGACGGCGGCCGCGTCGAGCGGGAAGTTCTCGAAGACGACCGAGGTGTCGAAGAGTTCGCCCCGGCCGGCTCGCCGCTGGATCTCGGCGAGCCCGAGGTGCTGGTGCTCCAGCAGCCGGGACTGCTCGTCCTGGACGCGCCGGGCGAGGTCGCCGAGGGTCTCGGCGGAGTCCAGCCGGGCGCGCAGCGGCAGCGTGTTGATGAACAGGCCCACCATGTCGCCGGAGCCGGGCAGCTCTGCCGGGCGCGCGGAGACCGTCGCGCCGAAGACCACGTCCTCGCGTCCGGTACGGCCGCCCAGGGTCAGCGCCCAGGCGGTCTGGACGAGGGTGCTGGGGGTGACGCCGAGCGCGCGGGCGGTGTGGTGGAGCCGGGCGGTGTCCTCGGCGGTGAGCGCGAAGGGGGTGCGCACCGGGGTGGCGGGACGGCCGGTGGCGCCGGCGGTGTCCGCGCCCATGCGGGTGGGCCCGGAGAGGGAGTCGAGCGCGGCATCCCAGGCGGCGCGGGCCGGCTCCGGGTCCTGGGCGGCGAGGTGGCCCAGGTAGTCGCGGTACGGGCGTACGTCGCCGAGCGCGGCGGCCGGGTCCGCGTACAGCGCGAGCAGCTCACGGACGAGCACGGGCACCGACCAGCCGTCCAGCACCAGGTGGTGCACGGTCATGACGAGCTGCCAGGTGTCCTCGCGCAGCCGCAGCAGGGTGAAGCGGGCGAGCGGCGGGCGGGCGGGGTCGAAGCGCTCGGCGCGGTCGGCGGCGAGGAGCAGGTCGAGGGCTCCGGAGGTGACGGCGGTCGGCCCGCCGGTGGCGGAGAGCGTGAGGTCGTGCTCGCGCCAGGGCAGTTCGACGGCGCCGGCGACGACCTGGACGGGGCGGCTGAGGCCCTCGTGCCGGAAGCCGGTGCGCAGGGCGGGGTGGCGGTCGAGGAGGGCCTGGGCGGCGGACCGCATCCGCGGGAGGTCGAGGTCGCCGGACAGGGTCAGGGAGACCTGGATGGTGTAGACGTCGTCGCCCTCGCCGGCCGCGCCGCCGTCGTCGTAGAGCGCGTGGAAGAGCAGCCCTTCGGCGGTGGGTGACAGGGGGAGGACGTCGGTGAGGTCGGGCTCGGCGACCGCGAGGGCCTTCAGTTCGGCCTCGGGGAGCGGGGCGGGGATGTCGTACTCGGCCGGCTCGACGACGTTCTCGGCGACGGCTGCGAGGGCGGCGGGCGTCCGGTGGGTGAGGACGTCGCGGGCGGTGAGGCCGAGTCCGGCGGCGCGGGCCCCGCTGAGGAGGCGGAAGGACAGCACGCTGTCGCCGCCGAGGTCGAAGAAGTCGTCGTCGGCGCAGACCCCGTCGACCCGCAGGACCTCGGCGAACAGGTCGCAGAGCAGCCGCTCACGGTCGGTGCGGGGAGCCCGGCCCGCGGTCGGGCGCTGCTGCTCGGGGGCGGGCAGGGCGCGGCGGTCGAGCTTGCCGTTGGGGGTGAGCGGGAGCACGTCGAGGGTGACGAACGCCGACGGGAGCATGTAGTCGGGGAGTTCGGCGGCCGCGTGCGCCCGGACGGCCGCGGTGTCGACCGGGGACGCGTCGGCGGGCACGAGGTAGGCGACGAGGCGCTTGTCGCCGGGGGTGTCCTCGCGGACGAGCGCGGCGGCACGGGCGACCGAAGGGTGCGAGGCCAGCACGGACTCGATCTCGCCGAGCTCTATGCGGTGACCGCGCAGCTTCACCTGCTGGTCAACGCGGGAGAGGTAGTCGAGGCGGCCGTCGGCCGTCCAGCGCACGAGGTCGCCGGTGCGGTACATCCGGGAACCGGACGGGCCGTACGGGTTCGCCACGAACCGCTCCGCGGACAGACCGGGCCGGTTGAGGTAGCCGCGGGCCAGGCCATGGCCGGCGATGTACAGCTCGCCCGCGACCCCGGACGGGACCGGCCGGAGGGCCGCGTCGAGCACGTATGCCTGGGTGTTGGCGATCGGACCGCCGATGGTGACCTCGGCAGAGGTCACCTCGTAGGCCGTGGACCAGATGGTCGTCTCGGTCGGCCCGTAGAGGTTCACTACGGAGGCCGCACGGTCGGCCAGCTGCCCCGCCAGGTCGGAGGGCAACGCCTCGCCACCCGCCAGGACGCGGACCTCGCCCAGCACGGAGGTGTCCACGTAGCGCCACAGGCTCGGCGTGGCCTGCATGACCGTGATCCCGCGGCTCTCGATGAGGGCGCGCAGGGCCTCCGGCTCGCGGACCTCGTCGCGGTCGGCGAGGACGACGGAGGCGCCGTTCAGCAGCGGGAGGTAGATCTCCAGACCTGCGATGTCGAAGGCCACCGTGGTCACGGCGAGCAGGCGGTCCTCGGCGCCGAGCTCGAAGCGGTCCTGCATGCCGGTGAGGAAGTTCAGGAGCGCACCGCGCGGCACCACGACGCCCTTCGGGCGGCCCGTGGAGCCCGAGGTGTAGATGACGTAGGCCGGAGCGTCCGCGGAAACGACCAGGTCCAGCCGCTCAGCCGAGTGGCCGGAGACGTCCGGCAGTTCGTCGAGGACGACCGTCGGTGCCGCGTCCTCCAGCATGTACGCGATACGGTCCGCCGGGTACTCCGGGTCGATCGGCACATAGGCCGCACCCGACTTCAGTACGGCCAGCAACGCGACCACCAGGTCGGCCGAACGCGGCAGCTTCACCGCGACCAGGCCCTCCGGCCCCGCACCCTGCTCACGCAACCACCGCGCGAGCCGGTTCGACGCCGCGTCGAGCTCCGCGTACGAGTACGAGACCTCGCCCGACACCACGGCAGCGGCCTCCGGCGCACCGGCCGCCCGCGCCTCGAACAGCGAGACCACATCGGCAGCCGACGGCAGGGCGCGCGCGGTCGCGTTCCAGCCGTGCAGCACCCGCTCCCGCTCCCCCGCCCCCAGAAGGTCCACGCGGCTCACCGGCTGCGCGGGGTCGGCCGTCAGGGCGCGGGTGAAGCGGGACGCGATGTGCTCGGCGTCCTCGGCCGTGAACTGGCCGGGGTGGTAGTCGAGCCGGCAGTCCAGCCGTTCGCCCGGGGTCACCACCAGGGTCACCGGGTAGTGGGTGGCGTCCCGGACCTCGGCGCCCGTCACGTGCAGCCCGCCCGCGCCGGCGGCCGCGTCGATGGCCGCCGCGTCCAGGGGATAGCTCTCGAAGAGGATCAGCGTGTCGAAGAGCTCACCGACGCCGGCGGTCCGCTGGATGTCCGCGAGGGCGATGTGCTGGTGCCCGAGGGTCGCGGTCTGCTCGCGCTGGATCCGTACGCCCAGCTCGCCGACGGTCTCCGCGGCCCGCAGCCGCACGCGCTGCGGCACGGTGTTGATGAACAGGCCGACCGACTGCTCCACGCCGTCCAGGTCGGCCGGGCGCCCGGCGACGGTGGTGCCGAAGACGATGTCGTCGCGCCCGGTCCACTGGGACAGGACCAGCGACCAGGCCCCCTGTACGAGGGAGTTGACCGTGACGCCGAGCGTGCGGGCACGGTCGGCGAGGGCGGCGGTCTCCTGCGCGGACAGGGTGAAGGGGAGTCGTCCCGGGGCTCGGGGCGCGAGTCCGGCGCCGACGCGGGTCGGCTCGTCCAGTCCGGACAGGGCCTGGCGCCAGGCGTCGAGGGCGGCCTCGTGGTCCTGGGCGGCGAGCCACCCGAGGTGGTCGCGGTACGGGCGGACGGCCGGGAGGTCCGCGGCGGCGGTCCCGCCGTACAGCTCCAGCAGTTCGCGGACCAGCACGGGCAGGGACCAGCCGTCGAGCAGGAGGTGGTGGTGGGTGATGACCAGCCGGAAGCGCTCGGACGCCGTCCCGCTGAGCAGGGTGAAGCGGATCAGCGGGGGCCGGGTCAGGTCGAACGGCCGGGCGCGGTCGGCGCGCAGCGCGTCCTCGAAGGCACTCCCGTCGGCGGCGTGCAGCTCGCGCCAGGGCAGCTCGACGGTGTCGGCGACGACCTGGACGGGGCTGCTGAGGCCCTCGTGCCGGAAGCCGGTGCGCAGGGGGGCGTGGCGGGCGATCAGCTGCCCGGCGGCCGCCCGGAGGGCGTCGGCGTCGACGCTCCCGACCAGGTCGAGGACGACCTGCACGGTGTACACGTCGTGCGCCTCGGTCGCGGCGTGGGCCAGCAGGCCCTCCTGGAGCGGGGTGACCGGCAGGACGTCCGCGATGCCGGGGTCGGCGGCGTGCAGGCGGGCCAGCTCGTGCTTCGGGAGCGGGGCGGGGACGGGGTACGCGCGGTCGCCGGCGTCGGTGTCGGTGTGCGAGCCGAGGGCCGGGGCCAGGGCGGCGACGGTCCGCAGGTCGAAGACGTCGCGTGCGGTGGCGGCGATGCCGTGCCGGCGGAGCCGGCTGATCAGGCGGGTGACGAGGAGCGAGTGGCCGCCGCGCGTGAAGAAGTCGTCGTCGATGGAGACGGACGCGGCCTCCAGCCCGAGGACCTCGGCGAACAGGCCGCAGAGGAGCACCTCGCGCGCGGTACGGGGGATGCGGCCCTGGACGCCGGTCTCGTAGGCGGGTATGGGCAGGGCGCGGCGGTCGAGCTTGCCGTTGGGGGTGAGCGGGAACGCGTCGAGGGTGACGAACGCCGACGGGACCATGTAGTCGGGGAGTTCGGCGGCCGCGTGCGCACGGACGGCAGCGATGTCGACCGCGGCCCCCTCCGCGGGCACGAGGTAGGCGACGAGGCGCTTGTCGCCGGGGGTGTCCTCGCGGACGAGCGCGGCGGCACGGGCGACCGAGGGGTGCGCGCCGAGCACGGACTCGATCTCGCCGAGCTCGATGCGGTGACCGCGCAGCTTCACCTGCTGGTCGACTCGGGACAGGTAGTCGAGGCGGCCGTCGGCCGTCCAGCGCACGAGGTCGCCGGTGCGGTACATCCGGGAGCCAGCGCCGCCGTACGGGTTCGCGACGAACCGCTCCGCGGACAGACCGGGCCGGTTGAGGTAGCCGCGGGCCAGGCCATGGCCCGCGATGTACAGCTCGCCCACCGAACCCGCGGGGACGGGCTGCAGACCCGAGTCCAGGACGTAGACCTGGGTGTTGGCGATGGGCCGGCCGATGGTGACGTCGGCAGAGGTCACCTCGGTGGCCGTGGACCAGATGGTGGTCTCCGTCGGCCCGTACAGGTTCGTGACGGAGGCCGCGTGGACGGCCAACTGCGCCGCCAGGTCGGAGGGCAACGCCTCGCCACCCGCCAGGACGCGGACCTCGCCCAGCACGGACGGCTCGACGTAGCGCCACAGGCTGGGGGTCGCCTGCATGACCGTGACCGCACGGCTCTCGATGAGGGCGCGCAGGGCCTCGGGGTCACGGACCTCCTCCCGGTCGGCCAGGACGACGGAGGCGCCGTTGAGGAGCGGCAGGTAGATCTCCAGGCCCGCGATGTCGAAGGCCACCGTGGTCACCGCCAGCAGGCAGTCCTCGGACGACAAGGCGAAACGGTCCTGCATCGAGGTGAGGAAGTTCAGCAGCGCCCCGCGCGGCACCACGACGCCCTTCGGGCGGCCCGTGGAGCCCGAGGTGTAGATGACGTACGCCGGAGCGTCCGCGGAAACGACCAGGTCCAGGGCCTCGTCCGAGTAGCCGGAGACGTCCGGCAGCGACTCCAGGACCACCGCCGGGGCCGCGTCCTCCAACATGTACGCGATCCGGTCCGCCGGATACTCCGGGTCGATCGGCACATAGGCCGCACCCGACTTCAGTACGGCCAGCAACGCGACGACCAAGTCTGCCGAACGCGGCAGCGTCACCGCCACCAGCTGCTCCGGACCCGCACCCTGCTCGCGCAACCACCGCGCGAGCCGGTTCGACGCCGCGTCGAGCTCCCCGTACGAGTACGAGACCCCGCCCGACACCACGGCCACCGCACCCGGCCCACCGGCCGCCCGCGCCTCGAACAGGGACACCACATCGGCAGGCGACGGCAGCTCACGGGCGGTCTCGTTCCAGGTGCCGAGCACCCGCTCCCGCTCCCCCGCCCCCAGCACGTCCACCCGCCCGACCGGCAGGTCCGGGTCGGCGGCGAGGGCGCCCAGGAAGGCGAGGAACCGCTCCTGGTGGCGGGCGAGTTCGGTGGCGTCGTACAGCTCCGGGTTGGCGCTGAACTCGAACGAGACGCCGCCCTGCCCCGTCGGTTCTCCGTGGGCGAGCACCGACAGGTCGTGGACCGGGCCGGTCCACAGCGGCCGGCCGGTGGTCTCCAGGTCGCCGAAGTGCACGTCCTGGCCGAAGGACATGATGTTGACGAGGACCGAGCCGATCCGGCGGCCGGATCCCGCGAAGGCGGTGTCGTCCTCGCCGGCGCGGTAGCGCTGGGCCTTCATCAGCTCGCCGACCTGCCGGGTGACCTGGCCGATGAGGTCGGCGTACGTGCTCTCCGGGCGGACCTCGACGCGCAGCGGCAGTTCGCCCGCGAGCATGGCCGGGGTGGAGAGCGCGGCCGGGGTGGCGCGCCCCGTGACGGGCAGGCCGATGACGACGTCGGCCGCCGAGGTGAGGCGGTGCAGGTAGGCGGCGACGGCCGCGATGACCGCGGTGGACCAGCGTCCGGCGGCGGTCACCGGCGCGACGCGTTCGGCGGGGAGCTCCTCGGTGCGGCGCAGGGCCCGGTCGGCGGGGGCGGCGGAGCGGCCCGTGAGGAGGGCGGGCTCGGGGGCGTCGCGGAAGGTGTCGAGCCAGTGGGCGCGGTCGCGGGCGTGGCGGGGGCTCTCGCGGTAGGCGCGTTCCTCTTCCAGCAGGTCGGCGAGCGGCCGGAACCGGCCGGGCTCGGGCTCGCGGCCGGCGGCGTGGGCGGTGTAGAGGTCGGCGATCCGCTTGCAGTGCAGGTACTGGCCGTAGCCGTCCATGACGGCGTGGTGGTAGCGGAAGTAGAAGAGGGAGCGGTCCTCGGCCACCGTGTGGAGGGCGTGCTCGAAGAGGGCGTCCCCGCCGGGGCCGAGGTCCACGGGGGTGGCGAGGTTCTCGTCCATCAGGGCGCGGGCGGCGGCGTCGGGGTCGCTCTCGCCCCTGAGGTCGGTCAGGTGCAGGGGGGCCTGGGTGGCCGGGTCGAGGTACTGGACGACGCGGTCGCCGTCCTCGGCGAAACGGGCGTGCAGGGCCTGCGTCTCGGCCACGGCCTGCCGTACGGCGCGCGCGAGGAGCCCGGTGTCGAGCGGGCCGCGGATCTCGAAGACGGCGCCGCAGTTGTACTGCGGGCTGTCGGGATCGAGCTGCTGTGCCACCCAGACACCCAGTTGAGCAGCGGTAACCGACTCGCGAGCAATCCGGTGTTCAGACACAGTCAACCCACCCATACATTCGAGGCATTGGCGTGTCCGAGAATGCGCGGGCGGGCTGTGCCGACCTCTACGTGCGGCCTATACGGGGGACGCGGCTCCCGTGGACGCACCGCGGCCCGCCGCCGGCAGGGCCGGGCGGCGGGCCGCGGAAGGCGGAGCCGTGGTGATCAGGGGCGGGGGAACGACCCGGTTGCCAGCGACTCCGGTTCTCGGGCCGCCGGGTCGGGAATGGACCCGGCGACGGTCAGGGACTGCTGGTTGCGGGCGGCGCGGCGGTGGCGCAGCCAGCGGACGACCTCCACGGTGACGGTGATGGTGAAGGCCAGGCCGAGGCCGGTCATCAGGCCCTTCAGCGGGTCGTGCTCGAAGGCGGCGCCGCCGAGGTAGCCGATGCAGGCCGAGTAGATCGCCCAGCTGCCGGCGGCGAGGGCGTCGAAGCGGGTGAAGGAGCGTCGGGGGAAGCCGGTGGCGCCGGTGGTGACGGTGGCGGCGGTCCGGCCGCCGGGGATGTAGCGGGCGACGACCAGGACGAGGCCGCCGCGCTCGGCGAGGGCCTGCCCGACCCAGTCGTAGGCCTTGCGGGTGCGGCTGCCGGGCTTCATCCGCGCGATGATGCGGTGCCCGGATTTCCGGCCGATGAAGTAGGAGATGTGGTCGCCGACGAACGCGCCGGCGGCGGCGACGGCGATGACGAGGAGCAGGTTGGGGTCGCCGTTCGCGGCGAACACGCCCAGGGTGATCACGAGGGTCTCGCTCGGTACCACGGGGAAGAAGCCGTCGAGGGCCGCGATGGCGAAGAGCAGCACGTAGACCCACGGGCTGGAGACTGCTCCTTCCACGGCTTGCAGAAGTGCGTCGGTCATCGCTCACTCCGATGGTCGTCCGGGTTCCGTGCCGCACCGCGGGGGCGGTGCTGTCGTGCTGTCCGGTACGACGTTAGGAGCGGGATCTATACGGATGCCTTACCCGATGGTCGTCACTTGCACCTGACTTTCGTAAGGGTCGGCTCCCGGCCCCGTATAGGACGGACGTAGGGGGGACCGGGACGGTCGGGGAGCATGGACACCCTCCTCAGGACACCGATCCGACACCGACACGACGCCGACGCCCGTCAGTAGGGTGACCCGATGACAGGCATGGACGTTTCGGGCAGGCGGCTTGCCGCGGATGTGGTGCTGTGGGCGCTGGTCGCGTCCATGGTGGCCCTGGAGGTGTTCCGGCCGAACGGGCCGGACGGATGGACGCGTTGGGTGCTGGTGGCGGGGCTGCCGCTGCTGGCGGTCGCGGTACGGCTGGGGCGCAGTGCGCCGTTGGCCGCGCTCGCGGTGCCGGTGGCGCTGAGCCTGGTGCTGTCGGCGGAGCTGTTCACGACCGCGTTCTCGCTGGCGATGCTGGTGATGGCGTATCTGGTGGGGGTGCGCGCGGAGGGCACCCGGCCGGCGCTCGCGCTGTTCGGTGCGGTGTGCGCGGTCGGCCTGCTGCCGGTGCTGGCGACCTCCGCGGACCTGTGGACGTGGTTCACGCTGGTCCTGACCGTGGTGCTGAACCTGGTCTTCCCCTGGATGGTGGGCCGTTACCGCCGGCACTACGCGGGGCTCGTACGGGCCGGCTGGGAGCTGGCCGAGCGGCTGGAGCGTGAGCAGCACCTGGTGAGCGAGCAGACGCGGCTGCGCGAGCGGTCGCGGATCGCCGGGGACATGCACGATTCGCTGGGGCACGAGCTGAGCCTGATCGCGCTGCGCGCGGGGGCGTTGGAGGTGGCGCCCGAGCTGTCGGAGAAGCGGCGCAGGGCGGCCGGTGAGCTGCGGGCGGCGGCCGGGGCGGCGACGGAGCGGCTGCACGAGATCATCCACGTGCTGCGCGAGGACGGGGAGCAGGCGCCGACCGTCCCGGCGCAGGACACGGTCGAGGACCTGGTGGAGCGGGCGGCGGCGTCGGGCATGGCGGTGCGGCTGGAACCGGTGTCGCCCGGCGCGGAGCCGGTGGGGGCGGAGCTCGCGCCGATGGCGCGGCGGGCGCTGTACCGGGTGGTGCAGGAGGCGCTGACCAACGCGTCGAAGCACGCCCCGGGCGCGGAGGTCGTCGTACGGCTGGTGCCGGGGCCGCAGTACCTCCTCGCGACGGTGGAGAACGCGGCGAGGCCCGCCGGGCCGCTGCCGGGCGCGGTCTCCAGCGGGACGGGGCTGGTCGGCCTCGACGAACGGGTGCGGCTGGCGGGCGGCACGCTGGACTCCGGGCCGCGCCCGGGCGGCGGGTTCGCGGTGTCGGCGCGGCTGCCGGTGGCGGGCGGGGCGGTGCTCCCGGCGGAGCGGGGCGGGCCGCCGCCGAGCACCTCGGCGCGCGAGCTGGCGGCGGCCCGCCGGCAGGTGCGGCGCCGGCTGTGGGAGGCGCTGGTGGTGCCGCTCGCGGTGTGCGCGGCCGTCGGCGTCCTGATGCTGGGCTTTCAGTTCTACGTGCAGCACTGCTCGGTGCTGGACCGGCAGGCCTTCGACGGGCTGCGGGTCGGCGACAGCCGCTCCGCGGTGCTGCCGAAGCTGCCGAAGTACGAGTTGGACGAGATCCCGCAGGGGGCGGCGGCCGGCGAACCGGCCGGCGCTTCCTGCAGGTACTACCGGATCACGGCGTACTCCGCCTCCCCCGCCTACCGGCTGTGCTTCGCCGAGGGGCGGCTGGTGGTCAAGGAGCGCGCCGGGTCCGGCCCCTGACCGTTCCCTTCCGCCTTCTCCTGTCATCCGAGGGGTCCCCATGGACACGAACGCTTCCACGCTCCGCTTCGACCAGCGGCAGTTCCGCGATGTGCTCGGGCACTTCTGCACCGGGCTGACCGTGATCGCCGCCACCGACGAGACGGGCCGGCCGGCCGGCTTCGCCTGCCAGTCCTTCGCCTCGCTCTCCCTCGATCCGCCGCTCGTCACCTTCTCGGTGGCCGCCACCTCCTCCAGCTGGCCGCGCATCGAGCGGTCCGGGGCGTTCTGCGCGACGGTGCTGAGCGCGGGCCAGGGCGCCCTGTGCCGGGGCTTCGGGACGAGCGGCGGCGACAAGTTCGCCGGGGTCGACTGGTCGCCGGCGCCGGCCACGGGCTCGCCGCGCATCGGCGGCGCGCTGGCCTGGGTGGACTGCGAGATCGAGTCGGTGCTGCCGGGCGGCGACCACCGGATCGTCATAGGCCGGGTGCTGGACCTGGACGTGAGCGGCGGGGCGCAGGACGCCGAGCCGCTGCTGTTCTACCGGGGCGCGTTCCTGCGCCCGGCCGCCGCCTGACCCGCACGCTCCCCTTACGGATCACGGATCACGGATTACGGAAGAGAGGCCTCTCATGCCCGTCGCACACCCGACCGAACCCGAGTACGTCCTGACCCTCTCCTGCGCCGACGACCAGGGCATCGTGCACGCGGTGTCCAGCTTCCTGTTCATGACGGGCGGCAGCATCATCGACAGCCAGCAGTTCGCCGACCGCTCCAACGGCCGGTTCTTCATGCGGGTGCACTTCACGGTGGACCCGCCCGTCCGCCTGGAGAACCTGCGGGCGAGCTTCGCGGCGGTGGGCGCCGCGCTGCGGATGGACTGGGAGATCCACGAGGCGGGCCGCCCGATGCGGGTGGTCATCATGGTGAGCCAGTTCGGGCACTGCCTGAACGACCTGCTGTTCCGCGCGTCCAGCGGGGCGCTGCCGGTGGAGGTGGCCGCGGTGGTCTCCAACCACCGGCAGTTCGAGGGGCTGACGGCTTCGCACGGGATCCCCTTCCACCACGTGCCGGTCACGAAGGAGACAAAGGAGCAGGCCGAGGCGGCGCTGCTGCGGGTGGTGGCCGACGAGGGGGCGGAGCTGGTGGTGCTGGCCCGCTACATGCAGATCCTCTCCGCCGACCTGTGCAAGGAGCTGGAGGGGCGGATCATCAACATCCACCACTCCTTCCTGCCGAGCTTCAAGGGCGCCAAGCCCTACCACCAGGCGCACGAGCGCGGGGTGAAGCTGATCGGCGCGAGCGCCCACTACGTCACGGCGGACCTGGACGAGGGCCCGATCATCGAGCAGGAGGTGGCCCGGGTCCGCCACGACATGACCCCGGACCAGCTGGTGGCGATCGGCCGCGACCTGGAGGGCCAGGCCCTGGCCCGCGCGGTGAAGTGGCACGCCGAGCACCGCGTCCTCCTGAACGGCCGCCGCACGGTGGTCTTCGGCTGACGACGACGCCGAGGGGCCCTTCCCGATCCCGGGAAGGGCCCCTCGGCGTCGGCCCGCGGTCAGCGGGCGGCGAGTTCCGCGGCGAGGTACGCCGTGATGGCGTCCACCGTGGGGTGGTCCCAGGCCATGGTGGGTTCGACCGCCAGGCCGAAGCGGTCCTCCACGTCGCCGCAGAGGGTGAAGGCGTAGACGGAGTCGAGGCCCATCTCGACCAGTTCGGCGCCCTCGTCGATCTCGGCGGCGGGGCGCTCCAGGTAGTAGGCCACCCGTTCGATCAGCCAGGCCCGGATCTCCTTGGTGGGCACCTCGGTGCTGTTCGCCATGACGTATCTCAACTCCCTTGGATGAGTGCGGTGTTCGGGGACAGGTCGAAGGCGGCGCCGGACTCGAAGCGGGCGGCGAGTTCCGTGTGCAGGCGGGCGGCCGTCCCGGCGGGCAGCGGGCCGGGGTTCAGGCCGAGGCGGTCGGCGAGGCGGTGCAGGGTGCCGATGGCCCAGGTGGGGTCGGGGCCCCGGTGGAGGCCCAGGCAGGCGGCGGCCGCGAGGAGGTGCGCGTAGCGGTCGGCGAGGACGAAGCCCTGGCGGCCGGCGAGGACCGTGCGGTCGCGCGGGGCGAGGGCCTGGACACGGGCGGCGAGGTCGGCGAGGGCGTCCGCGAGGAGCCCGGCGAGGCGGGCGAGTTCGGGCTGGTCGCCGGCGGCCGCCAGCTCGCGGGCCGCGGCGGGCAGCACGGCGGCCAGGGTGTCGCGGCCGCGGGAGTTCAGCTCCAGCCGGTCGAAGTCCAGCGCGGGCAGGTCGGCGGCGGGGTCGAAGAGGGCCACCGGGGGCAGCTCGCCGGCGTTCCAGGAGCGGGCGGCGAGGCGCGGCAGCTGGGGCAGGATCGTGGCCTGGCAGACGGCGCTGCCCGCGTGGGCGAGGGCGACGACCGGGAGGTCCCGGGCCATCTTCTGGAAGAGGGCGTACGGGCCTTCGCGGACGTAGCTGCGGGCGCCGAGCAGCACCGACAGGCGGTAGCTGGAGTCCTGGAGCAGGCGCGGTACGAGGTACTTCACGGCCGCCGAGTGGACGCTGGTCTGCTCCGGCATCAGGTGCAGGGAGCGGGCCACGGTGGTGGCGAGGGCGTCGCAGACCTGGAGGTCGAGGAAGGCGTCGGTGAGGGTGGCCCGGGCGTGCGGGAGTTCGGCGACGGGGCGCCCGTACAGGCGTCGCTCGCGGGCGAAGCCGAGGACGGTGCGCAGCTGGGTGTCGCCGACGCCGACGACCATCGACGGCAGGACGCTGCGGGTGACCTGGAAGGCGCGCAGGACGGTTTCCATCGCGGCGCCCTCCTCGCCGATCAGGGCGCCGGCCGGTACCGGGTGGTCGTCGAAGGAGATCCCGCCGAGGAGGCAGCCGCGGACGCCGGAGGTGGGGTAGCGGCCGGAGCGGTCGATGCGGGGGGTGTCGTCGAGGCCGACGAGGAGGTGGGAGTGGCTGCGGCTGCCGGGGCGGTCGGCGGTGCGGGCGAAGACGACGGCGGCCTCGGCGCGGGACACGTTGTTGACGAGCTGCTTGCCGCCGGTCAGTCGGTAGCCGCCGGGGGCGGCCGGGTCCGCAGTGGCGGTCAGCGCGATGCGGGAGAAGTCGCTGCCGTGGGCGAGTTCGGTGTAGGCGGCGACGATCCGGCCGCCGGAGAGCAGCAGGTCGGCGGCGCGGCGCTGCTGTTCGGGGCTGCCTGAGGCCCAGATGGGCAGGCCGGCGATGAAGCTGGTGACTCCGTAGCCGATGCCGAGGGCGCAGTCGCGGCGGAAGACGGTCCGCATGAGGCGGGCGAACTCGTCGGCGCGGGCGAAGCGGCCGCCGAGTGCCCGCGGCACGAACTCGGCGTTGAGGCCGAACGCGGCCAGGGCCTCCTCGCCCGCGGCGAGCAGTTCGCCGCGTTCGTCCGCGGCGAGGACGGCGGCGGCGCCGAGCGGGTTGGCGGGGTCGTCGGCGTCGCCGAGCAGGAGGTCGAGCTCCCGGATGCGGTCCGCGGCCGGGGCCGGGGGGCGGGGCGGGGCTTCGGCGTGGGCGGTCACGGGGTCTCCTCCGTCTCGGGCGCGGAGCCCTCGGCCAGGGGGCAGGGCAGCAGCGAGAAGAGCAGGTGCTCGGTGTGCTGGGCGTGCAGGGCGGGGAGCAGCCGGTCGAGGGCGGGGCCGTCGGCGTCGTCGAGGTCGGGGGCCGGGTCCAGCTTGCGCAGCAGGCGGGTGAGTACGGCCTCCAGCCAGGCGGCGTCCGTCCACAGCGGGCCGCTCGCGAACGGCAGGTCCCGGTTGCGCAGGTACAGGTGCAGGCTCGCGGCGGCCGCGTAGAGGACGGCGTAGCGGCCCGCGAGGTCGAAGGCGGTGACCGGGACGTCCCGGGCGGAGGGCCGCTGGGCGGCCATCTCCTCGTGGAGGGCGTCGGCGAGGGCGTGCAGGCGGGCGCCGAGCGCGCCGACGCCGGGCGGCAGGAGTCCGGCGTCGGCCAGGCCGGCCAGCTCGGCGGCGGCGGCCGGGAGGGCCTGGACGACGCTGGAGCCGGCGCGGGAGTAGAGCGCGAGGCGGGCGGGGTCCAGGGCGGGGACCGGGGCGTCGAGGCGGGCCGAGGCAGTGAGGCCCCCGGTGTCGGTGAGGCCCTTGCGGTAGGCGCGGGCCAGCACCGGGAACTGGTTGATCAGGGAGTTGAGGTTGACGACCGTACTGCCGTCGAAGATGCCGACGATGCGGTGGTCGCGCTCCAGTTTCTGGAAGGCGCCGTCCGCGTGCGCGTCGACGAGCATGGCGCGGGCGCCGAGAAGTCCGCGCAGGTCGCCGATGGTGCGGTCGGCGGAGGTCGGGACGAAGTACTTGACGGCGGCCGATACGACGCTCTGCTCGCCGGTCAGGGTGTGGATGCCGCGGGTGGCGACCAGGGCGGCCGCTTCGGCGGCGAGGAGGTCGGCGTAGGCCTCGGCGAGGGTGCGGGCGGCGTGCGGGACGCCGGCGAGGGGGCGGCCGTACAGCCGGTGGCCGGTGGCGAAGTCGAGGGCGAGGCGCAGGGCGTGGTCGGTCATTCCGAGGGACATGGCGGAGCACAGGGTGCGGGTGATCTGGAAGCCCTTGAGGACGACTTCGAGGCCCTCGCCCTCGGCGCCGACGCGGGCGCCGGCGGGGACGGTGGCGCCGCGGAAGGCGATGCCGCTGATGTCGGCGCCGCGTACGCCCTGGGTGGGGACGGGGGGCAGCGGGTGCCAGGTGCCGTCCGCCAGGGCCGCCTTGTCGACGAGGAGGGTGGTGAAGCCGCGGGAGCCGCCGGCTTCGGCGGTGCGGGCGAGGACGGTGAGGGCGTGGGCGCGGGTGGCGTTGTTGATGAGCCACTTCTCGCCGGTGAGGCGGTAGCCGCCGTCGGGCGTGGGTTCGGCGGTGAGTTCCCCGGCCAGCAGGTCGCTGCCGTGGGCCTGTTCGGTCACGGCGAGGGACACGACGTCGCCGGCGGCGACGCGGGCGCCGAGGGCCGCGGCCTGTTCGGGGGTGCCGGCGACCCAGACGGAGACGGCGCCGAGGTAGGTCTTGGTGTGGGCGAGGGCGACGGTGAAGTCGCGGCGGCCCAGGATCCGGATGATCTGGAGGAGTTCGTCGGCGGCGGTGAGGGCGCCGCCGTGCTCGGCGGGCACGAACCAGCGGGGCAGGCCGAGGGCGTCGAGGTGCCGGCAGGCGTCGGCGGGGAAGGCCTCGGCGCGGTCGAGCGCGGCGCCCCGGGCCGCGGAGAGCGGCCCGGCGGGGTCGCGGGGATCGCCGAGGGCGCGCTCCAGCCGGGCGCTGAGCCGGTACGGATCCCAGGGCCGGCCGGGGTCCGCGGCCGGCTCGGGGGTGAGGGCGGGCACCGCCGGGGTCGTCGCGGTCATCGGGCACCACCCGCCGCCGCGGGCGCGAACGGGGACGCAGACGCGGGGTCGGCCTCGGACGCAGTCCCGGGCGTGGGCGCGGACCCGGGCGCGGGCGTAGGCGGCGCCGCAAGCGCGGGCGCAGACCAGGGCGCAGACCCGGGCGCAGACGCGGACCCGGGCGTGGGCGCGGGCGCGGGGTCGGCCTCGGACGCAGTCCCGGGCGCGGACCCGGACCCGGGCGTGGGCGCGGGCGCGGGGTCGGCCTCGGACGCAGTCCCGGGCGCGGACCCGGACCCGGGCGTGAGCGTGAGCGCGGGCGCGGACGCGGGCGCAGACGCGGACCCGGGCGTGAGCGCGGGCGCGGACGCAGACGCGGACCCGGGCGTGAGCGTGGGCGCGGACGCGGACGCGGGCGCGGGCCCGGGCGCGGGCGCGGGCGGTTGTGGCGGCGGGAGCAGGGCCCCGAGTTCCGGGGCGAGGTCCGCGTGGGCCGGGTGGAGGGCGCCCCGGAGGAACAGGTCGCGCATGGCGGCGCGTTGGATCTTGCCGCTGGTGGTGCGGCGGATGCGGCTCACCTTGACCAGGGCGAAGCCGCCGACGCGCAGTCCCAGGCGGCGGCTGAGGGCGGTGCGGGCGCGCCGGGCGAGAGCGGCCAGGTCGTCCTCGGACAGGCCGCGGGTGCGGGTCTCCTGGATCACCACGATCTCCTCGTGGGCTCCCGCGCGGACGGAGAAGACCGCGCTGGGGAAGTCCTCGAACGCCGGGTCCAGCTCGCGGACCTCGCGTTCGATGTCGTGCGGGTACAGGTTCTTCCCGTGCACGATGATCATTTCCTTGATGCGGCCGGTGACGTACAGGTGGCCGTCGAGCAGCGCCCCCAGGTCCCCGGTCCGCAGGAACCCCGCCTCGCCCCCGGCCGTGGCCGCCCCGAAGGTGCGGGCGCTCTCCGCCGGGCGGTTCCAGTAGCCCGAGGCCACGCTCGCGCCCCGGATCCATATCTCGCCCACCTCGCCGGGGCCCCGTTCGCCGCCGGTGGCCGGGTCGACGACCCGGACGTCGAGGTCGCGTACGACACCGCTGCTCACCAGCGCCTGCCCGCCCCCTTCGACGAGGGTCCCGGACTCGGCGGAGGCGTGCAGCACGCGCGGCGCCTCGTCGGCCGGGGTGCCCGAGACGTACAGGGTGGATTCCGCGAGGCCGTAGCCGGGGAGCAGGGCCTCGCGGCGGAAGCCGTGCGGGGCGAAGCGCTCCGCGAAGAGGTCCAGGGTGGCGGCGTGGATCGGCTCGGCGCCGTTGCAGGCGTAGCGCCAGCGGGACAGGTCCAGGCCCTCGGTCTGCTCCGGTGTCAGGCGGCGCGCGCACAGGTCGTAGGCGAAGTTCGGCGCGCACGAGATCTCGGCGCGGTGCCGGTCGATGAGCCGGAGCCAGCTGACGGGGCGCTTGAGGAAGTCCGAGGCGGGCATCAGCACCGCCGTCCCGCCGAGGTACAGCGGGGTGAGCATCATCGCGATGAGGCCCATGTCGTGGTAGGCCGGGAGCCAGCTGCACCAGGTCATGTCCGCGGTCCAGCCGTGGCTGCGGCGCATGAGGCCGATGTTGTGCACCAGCGCCCCGTGCGGGACGGTGACGCCCTTCGGCTCGCTGGTGGAGCCGGAGGTGTACTGGAGGAACGCCGTGTCGCGCCCGGCGACCGGTACGGGGCGCCAGGCCTCCGGGTCACCGGCCCGCTCCGCCTCCTCCACGGACGCCGCGGTCAGCGGTTCGAGCGCGCCGTCGGCGAGCCAGTCCCGTACGGCGGGCAGGGTCTGCGCGTCGGTCAGGACGAGGACGGCCGCGCAGTCCCGGGCGATCCCGGTGGTGCGGGCGACCTGGTGGGCGTAGCCGCCGGGGGCGGGAACCGGGACGGGCACCAGGCCGGCGTACAGGCAGCCGAGGAAGCCGCGCAGGAAGCCGGTGCCGGGCTGGAAGGACAGCAGCACCCGCTCGCCGGGGGCGGCCCGGGCGGCCAGCCAGTCGGCGGTGGCGCGGGCGGCCCGGTCCAGGGCGGCGTAGTCGAGCTCCTCCTCCGTCGTACCGGCGCAGTAGCGGACGGCGCTCTTGGCGGGCGCGGCCGCGGCGTTCCCGCGCAGCTCTTGGACGAAACTCACGAAGCCCGACACTCCGAACTCCCCACTGGATACGGCTGGATGGGCACCACCCTGCGGAGGGCCGCTATGCCGCGCCTATACGTGCGGGGGCGGGTCCGGGCACGGCGAAGGGGCCGCCGCCGGCCAGGGGGACTGGGCGGGCGGCGGCCCCCGGGGTGGGCCGGGCGGACGTGTGCGCGTCAGCCGCAGCCTCCCGCATGGCCGTCGTCGACGGAGCGGCCGTGCGGGTGCCCCTGGTCCCGGGGAGGGGCCGGGGCGGTCTCCTGGGCGGGGGGCCGGGCCGGATCGTCGTGCGCCGCGAGGGCGGCGACGAAGGCCGGGAGCCGGTCCAGTCCCCAGTACTTGTCGTAGTGGTCGGTGAAGAAGGGCACTCCGAACACCCCGTCGCGGTGCACGTCCAGCAGGGCGCGCACGCCGGCCTCGCGCAGCTCCGGGTCGTCCGAGGCCCCGGCCAGCTCGTCGCGGTCGAGGCCGAGCCGGGCGGCGAAGGAGCCGATCACCTCGGGGTCGCAGATGTCCAGGCCGCCCTGCCAGCGGGCGCGGGCGGCGAGGGCGATGAACTCGGCTCCCTTGCCGTGCCGTTCGGCGGCGAGGTAGCCCAGGTGCGGCACCTCCCACACCGGGTCGCGGTCGACGGGCCAGCGGAAGACGAGGCCGCGTTCGTCGGCGAGGCGGCGCACGTCCTGCAGGATGTAGCGGTGCTTGGCTTTGGACATCGGGGTGTAGGGGAACTCCCCGCCCGCCGCGTGGAGCATCTTCAGGCTCAGCTCGTCGGGCTCGAAGAACGGCGCCCATTCGAGCCGGGCCGCGACCTCCGGGTGGCGGTCCAGGAGTTCCCGGTAGGCGAGCCACGAGTAGGGGCTGCGCAGCGAGAAGTAGAAGCGCGGCCGCCGGCGGGGTCGCCTGCTCACAGGGATATCCCGCCGTCCACCTGGAAGACCTGGCCGGTGACGTAGCCGGCCTGCTCGGAGACGAGGAAGGAGACGGTCGCGGCGACGTCCTCGGGGGAGCCGAAGCGGCCCAGCGCGATGCGCTTCTTCATCTCCTTGCCGGTCTTCTCCGGCAGGACGGAGGTCATGTCGGTGTCGATGAAGCCGGGGGCGACCGCGTTGGCGCGGATGCCGTAGCGGCCCGCCTCCTTGGCGAGGGAGCGGGTGAAGCCGATGATGCCGGCCTTGGACGCCGCGTAGTTGGTCTGCCCCGCGTTGCCGGCGACCCCGGCCACCGAGGAGAGGGTGACGACGGAGCCGCCGCCCCGCTTGATCATCGGGAAGACGACGGAGCGGGCCAGGTTGTAGGTGCCGTCGAGGTTGGTGCGGATGACCGCGTCCCACTCCTCGTCGGGCATCAGCACCAGGGGCTTGTCCCGGGTGATGCCGGCGGAGGTGACGGCGGCCCACACCGGTCCCAGCTCGTCCTCGGCGGCGTCGACGAACGCCTGGACCTGGCTGCGGTCGGCGACGTCCACGCGGCGCGACAGGACCCGGCGGCCCGACTCCCGTACGTCCTTCTCGGCCAGGGCGGCGGCCTCGTCGTCCGAGCGGTAGCAGAAGGCGACGTCGTAGCCGTCGCGGGCGAGGCGGGTGACGACGGCGCGGCCGATGCCGCGCGATCCGCCGGTGACCAGGGCGACCTTGCCCTCGTTCGGATTCGGGCTGTCGCTCATGCCGGGACCCCTTCGGGCTGCGGGCGCAGTTCGGTGACGTCGCGCAGGGCGACGACGAAGCTGGCGACGGACAGGATCTGCCGGCCGTCCACGAAGGACTCGCCTGCCAGGATCGCGGTGTCGCCGGCCTGTTTGACCAGGCGCACCTCGTGCTCGATGAGCTGGCCCGGGTAGGCGCGGCCGGAGAACTCGGCGCCGTTGATGGAGCCGGCCAGCTCCACCTTGCCCGCGAGCACGTCGGGGTTGGGGGCGTCCCAGACGGAGAGCAGGACCGCGGACTGCGCCCAGGACTCGACGACGAAGGCGGTCGGGTAGGCGTACTCCTCGGGCCGGGCGTCCTGGCCGAGGCGTCCGTAGCAGGGCTCGTTGGCGGAGACCGCCTTGTAGGTGGTGATGCGCTCGCCGGGGACGATCTCGGCGACGCGGTCGATCAGCAGGATCGGCGCGCGGTGCGGCATCGTGTTCTTGATCCGGTGGAGGCCGGGGTCGTGCGGGATCACTGCTGTCCCTCGCTTTCGGCGCGGCGATAGCGGAGCCGGAGGTCGGCGACGGGGCCGGTGCCGGAGACGGCCTTGGCCCGTACGTCGAGTTCCTCCGGGGAGGCGGCGCCCTTGACGGGGCCGACGGTGACGGTGGTGGTGACCCGGTCGCCGGGGAAGACCGGCCGGTGGAAGCGGCAGCGGTCCATGGCGACCAGGTCGAGCGGGGCGCCGTGGGCCCAGAGCCGGGCGGTGCGGTCGGCGGCCTCCAGCAGGTACACGCCGGGCTGCACGGGGAACCCCGGGTAGTGGCCTGCGAGTACGGGGTCGGCCGGGTCGGCGGTGAAGGCCGTCACGGCGCCGTTCTCGTCGGCGGAGACGAGTTCCAGGACGTCCCCGAGGGCCGTCGCCGGGCTCATGCGGCGGCCGCCTCGGTCAGCTTCGCGCTGAGCAGCTCGTAGGTGCCCTGGAGCGAGGTGATGCCGGTGATCTCGGCCTCGGACATCTTGACGCTGTACTCGCGCTCCAGGCTCACGGTGATCTCGAGCGCCATCAGGGAGTCGACCTCCAGGTCGTCGACGAAGTGCGCGTCGTCGGTGACCTCGGCCGCGTCCAGGTCGAGGACGTCGGCGACGAGCCGGCGCAGCTCCTCCTTGTCGAGGGCGGGGGCGGCGAGGGAACTGGTCTGGGACATGGCGGATATCCATTCGTGGTTGCGGTGGCCGTGGGCACGGGGCGCACTGTGCGGACCGTCCGCCGCGGCCGGGGTGTGGACACGATGGGGGGTGGCTGTGACGTGGAAGAGCAGCCGGCGCACCTGGTAGGAGCGCCGCCGCGCGGCCGTGAGGGCGGCCGCGGAGGTGACCCGGCCCGGCCGGGCGAGCCGGGTGGACGCCAGGGCCCAGGTCAACTGCGCTCCCCCGCCTGGAGGACGGTGGCTCCGGTCTGGCCGTCGGGGTCGACGGAGGTGACGAGGGCGAGCTCGCCCGGGCGGGCGGCGGAGACGGCGGCGGCCAGCTGGAAGGCGGCGGAGGCCGCGGAGGCGTCGCCGATGAGGCGGCGCAGGCGCACCGCGCGGGCGCCGGTGCGGTCGAAGACGTCGCCGAGGGCGGCCTCCTCGCGGCCGCCGAGGACGCCCCCGCAGTCGGAGGGCACGAGCACGCCGATGTCCTCGGGCCGTACGTCGGCCTCCTTGAGCGCCTCGGCGACGGCCCGGGTCAGGGCCTGGCCGACGCGGTCGGGCTCGCTGAAGGCGGTGAAGCGGGCGGAGCGCAGGGTGGCCAGGACCGGGCGGCCGTAGCGGCCGGCGCGGGCGAGGGACTCGACGAGGAAGAGGGCGCAGCCCTCGCCGAGCGGGCCGGCCGGGCGGTGCGGTTTGCGGCTGTGGTACTCCAGCCAGGCGCGTTCGGCGGAGAACTCCTCGACGGCTCCGGCCAGTACGGCCTCGCAGTGGCCCTGGCGCAGCAGCCGGGAGGCGTAGTTGAGGGCGAGGAGCCCGGTGAGCGCGCCGCCGGAGACGGTGGTGTTGGGGCCGCGCAGCTTGTGCCAGATGGCGCTCTGCCCGGCGGCGCGGTTCATCACCGTGTTGGGGAAGAGCGCGGGGTCCACGTGGAAGGGCTTCTCGGCGGTGAGCGAGGACCGCGTGAACTCCATGATCGACTGGATGCTGCCGTGGCCGGTGCCGAGCACCATGCCGATGTCGTCGGGGCGGTCCTGGGCCAGGCCCGCGCCCGCCGAGTCGAGCAGCATGCCGGCGGTGGTGACGGCCAGGGCGGTGGCGCGGTCCATGGAGCGGGTGCCCTTGCGGCCGAGGGCCTCGCGGATGTCGAAGCCGGGGACCGTGCCCGCGCGGTCGTAGGGGCCGGAGGCCGGGTCGTCGGCGGTCAGCTCGGTGGTGGCGGGCTCGGCGGCGGCCAGGCCCGCGGCGAACGGCTCGGCGCCCAGGCCGTAGGGGGACGCGGCCGACCAGCCCGAGATGACAAGGGTGGCGGTGGGGGAAGTCATGACTCGCTCCTCACGGGGGTGGCGGAGCCCCAGGCCCCGGCGGCGGCGTGGAGTTCGGCACCGTCCACGCCGATGGTGTTGCCGCTGATCCAGGAGGACTCGGTACGGGAGAGCAGCGCGACCGCGTCGGCCACGTCCTCGGGGCGGGTCAGCCGGCCGTGCGGGTTGTTCTGCGCCGCCCGGGCCACGTACACGGCGTGTTCGGGGATGCGCTCCAGGGCGGGGGTGACGGTGACCCCGGCCCGGATGGCGTTCACCGCGACGCCCCGGGGGGCGAGTTCGCAGGCGAGCTGGCGTACGTGGGCCTCCAGCGCGACCTTGGCGGCGGAGACCGCGCCGTAGCTGGGCAGGGCCTGCGAGGTGCCGGCGCTGGTCATCGCGTAGACCTTGGAGCCGGAGCGCAGCAGTCCGGCGGCGGCCAGGTCCTGGGTCCAGTAGACGAGGCTGTGCGCCATGACGTCGAGGGTCATCTCCAGCTGGCGGTGGCTGATCGGCTTGTCCCAGCCCTCGCGCGGCAGGAACGGCACCAGGGTGCCGAAGGCGAGGGAGTGGACGAGGATCCGCACGCCGCCGGTGTCGGCGGTCAGCTCCCTGACGGCGGCGACGAGTCCCGCGCGGGCGGTGCGGTTGGCGGCGTTGGCGTTGTGGAAGTGCACCTCGACGCCCTGCGCGGCGATGTCCTGGACCAGCCGGTCCACCTCGGCCTGGCGGGCGGCGGTGTCGAAGTGGACGCCGAAGACGTTGACGCCCTCGCTCGCGAGGCCCAGGGCGACGGCCCGGCCGATGCCGCTGGAGGCGCCGAGGACCACGCACCAGCTGCCTTCTAGTGACTTCAGCATCAGTTCTTCTCCCGTGGGTGGGGCGGGTTCGGGCGGGCGCGCAGCAGGGCGAGCGCCACGTGGCCGCGGGCGCCGGCGGTGACCAGGAGGCGGTCGCCGGGCGGTCCGGTCAGCAGGTGGGCGAGGCGGACGGCGGCGGTCAGGGCGCCCGCGCCGAGCGGTACGGCCCCGGCCGCCGGCCGGCGCATCGCGGCGTCGACGGCGGCCCGGACCTGGGCGGCGACCGCCGAGTCGTCGAGTACGTAGTGCACTTCGGGCGCCTCGGGGGCCCAGCCGTCGAGCAGCCGGTCCAGGGTGGAGCCGACGAGGGCGGTCAGCCGGGCCCGGCCGGCCTCCGTCTCCAGGGTGCGCGGCGGGACGAACAGCGAGCCGGCCCGGCAGGTGCCGAGCACCCGGGCCCCGCGCGCCTCGGCGGCGGCCCGCCGCTCCAGGACCAGGGCGACGGCGCCCTGCTCCCCGGGCTCGCCCGCGGCCTTGGGCAGGCGGTGCTCGGCCGCGCCGATGAACAGGGAGTCGCAGCGGCCCGCGTACAGCGCGCGGGCGCCCGCCTCGACGGCCTCCAGGGCGGCGGTGCCCGGGGAGGCCAGGGTCAGCGCGAAGCCCTTGAGGCCGTGCTCGGCGGCGAGGCGGGCACCGAGCACGCTCACCGCGAAGTAGGGGGCGGTGGCCGGGGAGAGGCCGGCCGCGCCGCCCTCCAGCGCCACCTGGCGGTCCATCCGGTCGAAGAGTCCGGCGAGCGCCCCGTTCAGGGCGAGTACGGAGCCCCGCCGGTCCTCGGCGACCGCGTCGAGGCCGCTGCCGCCGGCGGCCGCCTCGCGGGCCGCGGCCAGCAGGTACTGGGCGGCGGCGGGCAGGTACTTGTAGCCGCGCGGCCCGAGCCGGCTGCGGTAGTCGAACCAGTCGTCCGGCGGCCCGTCGCCGGCGCCCTCGGCGCCGGCGGGGGACGGCGGCAGGACCACCGAGGCGCCGGTGACGGCGAGGGCGGGTGTCGCGTCGGTGGTGTCGGACGTCATGCCGCCGCTCCTTCCTTGCGCGTCGCCCGCTCGAGGTCCTCGAGTACGAGCGAGGAGTTGCTGCCGCCGAACCCGTACGCGTTGACGAGCACCCGGCGGCGGTCCTCGGGCAGCCGCACCGGCTGGTCCTGCGGCAGCCACACCGCGCACTCCGGGTCCTGCCGCTCCAGGCGGATGTTGCGGGGGACCCGGCCGTGCCGGAGCACCAGGGCGGCGGCGACGGCGCCCAGGGCGGCGGAGGCCCCGCCGGTGTGGCCGAGGAGCGCCTTGAGGCTGTAGAGCGGCACCTCGCGGACGCGGCGGCCCAGCAGGTGGTGCAGGGCGCGGCTCTCCACCTCGTCGTTGAGGCGGGTGCCGGTGCCGTGCGGGATGACGCAGCCGATGCCGTGCGCGCCGGCCTCCCCGCCGACCGCCTCGCGCATCGCGCGGACGATCTGCTCCCCGTCGGCGTGCGGGGCGGTGGGGTGGCCCGCGTCGCAGCTCCAGCCGACGCCGGACAGCCGCAGCGGCCGGGGGCCCCCGCGGCCCGCGGCCCGCTTGCGGGCGTGGGAGAGGGACTCGACGACGAGCATCCCCGCGCCCTCGGCGAAGACGGTGCCCGCCCGCGCCTTCTCGAACGGGCGGCAGCGCACCGGGTCGACGGCGCCGAGCCGGTTGAAGCAGCCGAGCGCGACCCTGGAGTACGCGTCGGAGCCGCCGGCCAGCACGACGTCGGCCTCGCCGGAGCGGACCATGTCCACGGCCATGCCGAGCGCGTAGCCTCCGGCCGAGCAGGCGGTGGCCACGTCGTGCGCGGCGCCGATGACGCCCAGTTCCTCGGCGACGGCGGCGGCCAGCCGGAACGGCGGGGTCCAGCCGCCGTCGCCCCGGCCGCGCTCGTTCATGCCGGGCTCGCCCATGCAGCTGCCGACGACGACGGCGGTGCGGGTGTGGGGGGACACCGCGAGCCGTGCCTCGGCGAGCGCCTCACGGGCCGCCCTGACGGCGAACCGGGTGGCCCGGGCCGCCGTGAGGTCGGGGTCGGGGACCAGGTTCACCAGCGGCAGGTCCATCTCGGCGAGCGGGTCCGCCGGCCGGTCCGGCAGGCGGGTCCCGGCCGCCGTCATGGCCCGCCACAGGGCAGCCGTACCCCCGCCGTGGCAGGTGACGGCGCCGAGCCCGGTGACCACGACCTCCTCGGTCATGCCTGCTTGCCCTCCAGCGCCGCGTTCATGCGGTCGTCGAAGGGGACCAGGCTCCAGTCGGCGCGGTTCTCGATGACCGCGTAGCCGTGGGTGATCTGGCCGGTGGCCGTGTGCAGCAGCTCGCCGTCGCGGACCACGTAGGTGTCCATGCGGGAGTCGTACGTGAAGCCCTTGAAGACGTTCTCGACGGTGATGACGACGTACAGGTCCTCCTCCATCCGCGCCTCGTCGAGGACGGTGATCCGCGAGTGCGGGACGACGGGGATCCAGTTCTGCTCGTCCAGCAGGGTCTTGATGGAGACGCCGCGGGAGGCGACGAGCTGGTCCTTGGCCTCCTCCATCAGGCGCAGGTAGCCGGACATCTGGATGCGCTCGGTGAAGTGGCAGTACCAGTAGGGGATGCGGAACTTCCAGGCGAAGGCGTTGCGGCCGGCCGTGAGCTCCTTCGTGAGGTCGTCGGCGTCGAGGTTGACCTCGGGGACCTCGCTCTTCCAGGCCGGGGCGGCGTGCAGCTTCTCCACGGCGTACGGGGCGAGGGCCTCGGTGGCGGGCAGTTCGCCGCCGCCGCGCGGGTCGAAGCGCAGCTGGACGCGGACGGTGGAGGTGACGGCCTTGAGGAGGGTCTCGCGCTGCACGTGCAGGGTGACCGCGAGGAGGATCTCGCCGTCCTTGGCCTTGCGGTGCGGCTTGACCTCGGCGACGGCGACGTCGTCGATGTGGAAGGCGTGCAGGATGCGGGTGTCGATGTCGACGATGTCGGTGCACAGCCCGTAGGTCTCGTAGACGGTGCCGGGCAGCAGGCCGGACTGCCGCAGGTGGTTCAGTACGGCTTCCTCGACCAGGTAGTTGACGTGCTTGAAGCCGATCCAGGTGCAGATGTTGGAGCCCTCGTAGCGGGGGCGGATCTCCAGGGTGGACGGGGTCGACAGGGTCAGGGTCTCGGTCACGTCAGCTCCGGTGCGGGCGGAATGGGGTCTGGGCAAGGGCGAGGGCGGGGGCGGGGCGGCGTGCGGGGGCCGGCCCGCCGGTGATGAAGGCGTTGACGGCCTCGGCGAACAGCTCGGGCTGTTCGGCCATCGGGAAGTGGCCGCTGTCCCCGAAGACGTGGACGCCGGCGTCGGGCAGGGCCCCGGCGAGGCCGCGGGCGTCGCCGGGCGGCGCCGCGAAGTCGTGCTCCCCGGCGATGACGAGGACGGGCCGGGCGAGGGCGGAGGTGTCCACGAAGGGGCTGCGCAGGTAGGAGTCGAAGAAGCGCATCCAGCCGTACGGGCCGATGCGCTCGCGCATGCGCAGGGCCATCAGCTCGCGCAGGTCCTCGGGCAGCCGGCCGTCGGAGCTGATCCGCAGGCCTTCGTCGAGGATCCGGTGGAAGCCGTTGAGGTAGTACTGGGCCGTCTCGAAGTCGAAGTCGGCGGGGTCCCGGCGGTGGAAGGGCGCGACCAGGACGGCCTTGTCCGGGCCGGTGCCGGGCTCGGCGGCGGCCAGCAGTTCCAGCGTGGCGTTGGCCGCGAAGGAGTGGGCGATGACAACGTCGGGGCCGCCCGGCACCGCCGCGAGGGCCTCGCGGACCCAGGGCACGGGGTCGGGGTGGTGGCTCCAGCCGTGCGTGCCGACGGCGGAGGCCGCCCAGGGCAGTTCGGCCTCCCAGATCTCCAGGGAGGGGTGGGCGAGGGCGTTGAACCGGCGCCAGACCTCGGTGGTGCCGGCCAGGCCGTGCAGGGTCAGCACCCGCAGGGGGGCGCCGTCTGCGACGGGCCGGCCGGCGGCCCGGCGCAGCCGGACCCCGGGGGCTCCGGTCATCGCACGGTCCCGGCGGTCTCGCCGGCGCCGGCAGGCTCGGCAGGCTCGGCAGGCTCGGCAGGCCCGGCAGGAACGTTTCCTCGGTGCGTCGTCACGGGCGCGACCACCAGCGCGGCCGCCGCGTCGTCGCCGCCCGCGTCCCCGGTGCCGGCCGTGGCGAGCACGACGCGCGCTCCGGCGCCGGCGCCCGACAGCCACGCGGTCGCGGCCACCGCCTGGAGCACGCCCAGCGCCCCGGAGGACGGCCCGAGCAGGTCCGACAGGTCGTGCACGGGGGCTCCCCCGACGCCGTTGCCGAGCGCCGGCGCGGGTGCCTTGATGCCCTCGGGGTGCTGCGGTACGCACCACAGCCCGATCTCCCTCGGGTCCCGCTCCCGTACGCCGGCCACGGCCGCGGCGTGCGTGGCGCGCCGCGCGTACGGGCCGATCTCGGCGAGCGGGTGCACCCCGCGCGCCTCGGCGGACGCCGCGGACTCCAGGACCAGGGCGGCGGCCCCGTCGAAGAACACGCTCTGCTCGGGGAGCAGGTGGCGTACGGCGGGGTTGTCCGGCTCGACGCCCACGACCAGCGCCCGCTCCACCCGGCCGGCGGCGATGAGCAGCCGGGCCCAGTGGACGGCGTCCAGTCCGGAGGTCGATCCGTTGCACAGGGTCAGGTTGGCGCCGCGCAGCCCGTGGGTGATGGCGATCCAGGAGGCGACGACGTTGCTGGAGGTGGCGGGCAGCATCATCGGGCTGGTGGCGACGTAGGTGTCGCGCGCGATCGTGGCGACCGTCTCGCAGACCGTGTCCACGTTGCCGTAGTTGGTGCTGACCACGCAGCCGACGGAGGAGCCGGGCACCGTGGGGGAGCCGTCGGCGGCGATCAGCGCGGCCTCGGCGAGGGCCTCGCGGGCCGCCACCATGCCGAGCTTGGTCGCGCGGTCCTTGTAGCGCAGGCCGCGGCCCTTGAGCCGGGCGACGGGGTCGCCGCCCGCACCCGGTTCCCCGGCCGGGGGCCGCGCCGCGAGCAGGTCCGCGGGCGTGGCGGGGCCGTCCAGGGCGATGCCGAGCCCGGTGACGACCGTCCGTACGGTGGCGGTCCCGCTCACAGCAGACCTCCTTCGAGGCTCTCGACGACGGCGACGGCGTTCAGTCCGCCGAAGCCGAACGAGTTGATCTGGGCCAGCCGCATCGGCTCGTCCGGGCGCACGGCGGCGTTGCCGCGGACCATCCGGAAGTCGCCCACCGAGTCGACCGGGTCGTCGAGCCCGAGGATCGGCGGGACGCTGCCCCGGCGCATGACGTCGACGGCCGCGACCAGGCTGTGCAGCCCGGAGGCGCCGGCGGTGTGGCCCGTCATGCACTTGATGGCGGTCATGTACGGGGAGGGGCTGACGCCCGCGAACACCGAGCCCAGCGCGTCCAGTTCGGCCTCGTCGTTGAGCGGGGTGCCCGTGCCGTGCAGCATCAGCAGGTCGATGTCGGCGGGGGCGATCCCGGCCCGGCGGTGGGCGTCGCGGACGGCGGAGGCGATGTTCTTGGCCTCCGGCGCGGAGGGGTGGTGGGCGTCGCAGTTGACGGCGACGGAACGCACCCGGACGTGGGCGCGCCCGGCGGGCCCGGGCCCGTCCGCCTCGCGGCGCAGGACGACGGCCACCGCGCCCTCGCCCTGGAGCATGCCGCGCCGCTCCTTGTCGAAGGGGCGGACCCGGTCCGGCGCTTCGGGGTAGCAGCGGTCGAGCAGCCCGTAGGTGGACTCCGAGATGGTGTCGACCCCCGCCACCACCACGGTGTCGGCGGCGCCGAGGTCGAGCAGGTCGGCGCCCAGCCCGAGGGCGTACAGCGAGGCGGAGCAGGCGTTGGCGACGGTGTGCGTGTCGGCGGCGTTGAAGCGCTCCCGCAGCATCGTGCCGAAGTGCAGGTCGCGGGAGTCGAAGGGGGCCCCGTCGCGCCAGGACAGCTCGACCGAGCGCAGTTCGCGCAGGGTGGTGCCGATGAGGACGGGGATCCCCGAGAGGTCCTCGCCGAGGCCGGCGTCGGCGACGGCCGCGGCCACCGCCTGCTCCAGCCAGCGGGTGGCGCGCAGCGGCTCGTCCACGCCGGGGGCGGGCCGGTCGTCTATCTCGTAGGCGACCTGCGCGCGGAACCGGGTGGGGTCGTAGCCGCGCAGCGGGGCGAGGCCGCTGCGGCCGGCGACGAGCGAGTCGTAGATCTCCTCCACGGAGCCGCCGATGCTGGCGACGGCGCCCATTCCGGTGACGATCCAGCTCATACGGCGCTCAGCTCCCCGGTGCGGACGCCGCCGGTGCGGCGCTCGGGGCGGTACTTCGCGAGGATCACGACGGCGTTGTTGCCGCCGAAGGCGAGGGCGTTGTTCTGGACGATGTCCAGGTCGGCCTCGACCGCGTGGTTGGGCACGCAGTCCACACCGCACTCGGGGTCCGTCTCGACGTGGTTGATCGTCGGCGGGATGAAGCCCTCGGTGAGCGCGATCGAGCAGGCCGCGAGGGCGACGGCGCTCGCCGCGCCCATGCTGTGGCCGATCATCGACTTGATGGACACGGTGCGGGGCATCGCCTCGGCGCCGAAGACCTGCCGGATGGCGCCGGCCTCGGTGATGTCGTTGGCGTTGGTGCCGGTGCCGTGCGCGGAGACGAAGTCGATCTGGTCGGGGCTCACGCCCGCGTTGCGGTGGGCGATCGCGATGGTGCGGGCGATGCTGTCGCGGTCGGGGGCGACGGGGTGGAGCGCGTCGCACGCCAGGCCGTAGCCGAGGACCTCGGCGTAGATGCGGGCGCCGCGGGCGAGCGCCGACTCCAGGCTCTCCAGGACGAGGATGCCGGAGCCCTCGCCGGTCAGGATGCCCTTGCGGTCCTTGTCGAACGGCTGGCAGACCTCGGGGGCTATGGTGCCGAGCCGGTAGAAGCCGGTGAAGGTCTTGCGGCACAGCGCGTCGGCGCCGCCGACCAGGGCGATGTCCACGTCCCCGCTGCGCAGGGCGTCGTACCCGTAGCCGACCGCGTAGTTGCCGGCGGCGCAGGCGGTGGGGATGGAGACGGCCTCGACGTCCTCCAGTGCGAACTCGCGGACGATGCCGGAGGACAGCCGGCCCGCGGGGATGCGGGCGGCGACCACCGGGTCGTAGCCGTCGGGGCCGCTGCCGAGGCTGCCCTCGACGAGCTGGTCGAGGTCGCGGGACTCGCCGTCGGTGGTGCCGACGGAGACGAGGGACCGGCGGGCCCTGATGTCCTCGACGGTCAGGCCCGCGTCCGAGACGGCCATCCGCGCGGCGGCCACCGAGAACTGGCTGGCCCGGCCGAGGTCCTCGGGATCGACGCGGTGGATCCACTGCGCCGGATCGAAGTCGACGACCTCGCAGGCGTTCGCGTACGCGAATCCCTCGGTGTCGAAGGCGGTGATCGGCTTGACTCCGCCGCGCCCTTCCCGCAGGCCTTCGGCGAACGCCTCGATGCCGATGCCGATACTGGTCACCACGCCGAGCCCGGTGACGACCACCCGGCGCGGGGCGACGCCCGGACTTGGCTGAACTGTGCTCATGGCTCACCCTCTGGCTGTCTCGGGGCGGCGCCGGGGCCGGCACCGCCGTCCGCTGCACGCGGTGGTCGCGGTGCCGAATCAGGCGGCGAGGGCCTCGGAGACGACGGCGTAGACGCCGACGAGGTTGACCATGCGGGCCAGCTCGGCCTGGTCGATGGTGACGTGCTGGGTCCGCTCGAGGGCGGCGAGGATCTCGATCGCGCGGAGCGAGTCCGCGTCGTGGTCCTCCTTGAACAGGCTGACCTCGGTGACCTCGTCCTCGTCGATCTCGAGGATGTCGCAGACGATCTCCTTGATCTCCTGCTTGCGCTCGGCGGCCAGCTCGCTCACGACGTTGCTCATTCTCGGCTCCCTCGGAAGGTGTTCGGACGGAGCCGTTCGACTCCCGATCCGTTCGCTGGAGCGATCCTGAGCGTCGTTGCTATCGCGTCTCTATACGAGGATCTCCCGCAGGTCCCCGCCGTCGCCGTCGCCGTCGGAGGCGGGTCCCGGCTCGTCGAGCCAGCCGAGTTTGGCGGCGCTCATGCCCGCCTGAAAACGGCTCTTGGCGCCGAGGCGGCCCATCAGTTCGGCGGTGATCCGGCGGCCGGTGCGCACGGAGACCCCGAGCTTGCGGGCGACGACCTCGTCGGTGAGGCCCTCGCCGAGCAGCCGCAGGACGGCCCTCTCCTGGCTGCTGAGCTCCTCGGAGTCGGCGCTGCTGGCGCGCCGGCGCGGGCCCGTGCTGATGGGGACGGCCTTCTCCCACACGAGGTGGAAGAGCTCGCCGAGGCTGGAGAGGATGCCGGGGCCCCGGAAGAGGAGGGCGCCGGCCCCGGAATCCTCCGGGTCCAGGGGCAGGATGACCACCTCGCCGTCGAAGATGATCATCCGGGTGGGTAAGGAGGCGACCGTACGCACCTCGTTGCCCTGCTCGACGAGCCAGCGGGCGTGCTCCACCGACGGCGGGTCGTTGTAGATGCTGTCGAGGTAGACGGTGCGCATGGACACACCCCGCTCGATGAGGCTCGCGCCGAGCGGCCGGCTGGAGCGGCGGGCGGCCTGGGACTGGCCGCCGCCCGGGGCGAAGGTGAGCAGGCTCTTGCGGCAGGCCATCGATATTTCCTCGATGCGGTCGCGGATCCGGTCGATGCCCTCGATGCGTTCGACTTCGCTGTGCCGGCGCTGCTGCCGGGAGACGGCGAATTCCTCTATGAGGCGGGCGACTTCCACCCGGGTTTCGGCCATTTGCCGCTGCCGCGACAGCAGATCGGCCTCGTGCTGGGCGAGCAGGGCCTGCAGCCCGAGGTCGGGACTGATGGCGCGCAGCCGGCCGGGGGTCTCCCAGGAGGGTCTGATGAGGCTGAGCCGCACGCATTCGTCCAGGGCGGCGCGCACCTTGGCGATCGGCCAGTGTAAGTGGTCCACCAGATCCTCGACGGTGCCACAGGAGTTCAGCAGCAACGTACGGTACAACTCGGTGGCCTCAGCACTCATTCCGATCGGTTCAAGCACACGTCCCCCCGGCCCGCCGATTAACCATGCCTGATCATCGAAGCCCAACAGCGCGGCGAGCGTAACATGAACCGGCCGGTAATAACGGAACGCCCTTCATCCGAGCGCACACTCGGCAAAGGGCGTTCCGTTATTACCGGCTGTAACCGCAATTCGTCAGGCCTGAAGCGGCCGCGGCGGCAGGTCCCAGGTGGGGTCCGTCGGCGGTGCGGCGACCACGGAGTCCCACGTCGGGTCCGGGGGCGTACCCACGCCGCCGGCCTGCCCCGCCAGGACCGTGCCGAGCACCGGTGAAGTACCGAGCGCGAGCACCGCGGCAACCGCTACAAACGCCGTCTTGAACAAATTGGCTGTCATTTCCTGCTCCCCCACAACTGCCATTCGACTTCGATATCCGCATTAATCAGCGAGCCGAGTCCGGAGGCTGTTTCCGCCTTCCGTTCCGCTGACAGGATTCTTGCCGTGCGGGTCAGGCGCTCACCAGGGGAATGGATTGTCAGGCTCTTGCCCTGGCAGAAGACTGTCAGCGGTGGAATTCGTTCCGCTTGGTCCGGCGGAGGCCCCGCGCGTAGAAGAAGTAGAGGTCGCGGGCCTATTACTGGCCGATGACGTGCATCCCCCTCCGGACATCGGGAGCAGCCGCATGACCGTCATCGACGCCTCGACCGCCGCTCCACCGGTCCTCGAGCCGCCCCCGAGGCCGGACCTTGCCACGCGGACCGCCGAACTGCACGACCGGCACCGGCGGGCGGCGGACGGCACGGACCCGGCGGCGACCGAGCGGCAACATGCCCGCGGCAAACTCACCGCGCGCGAGCGGCTGGACCTGCTCTTCGACAAGGACTCGTTCTGCGAGGTGGAGCCCCTGCGGGTGCACCGGGCGACGGGTTTCGGCCTGGAGCACAAACGCCCCTACACCGACGGGGTGGTGACCGGCTGGGGCACCGTGGAGGGGCGGACGGTCTTCGCCTACGCCCACGACTTCCGGATCTTCGGCGGGGCGCTCGGGGAGGCCCACGCCGAGAAGATCCACAAGGTGATGGACCTGGCCGAGGCGGCCGGCGCCCCGCTGGTGGCCCTGTGCGACGGGGCGGGTGCACGCATCCAGGAGGGGGTCACCGCGCTGGCCGGATACGGCGGCATCTTCCGCCGCAACGTCCGCATGTCGGGGGTGGTTCCGCAGATCAGCGTGATGCTCGGCCCGTGCGCGGGCGGGGCGGCGTACTCCCCGGCGCTCACCGACTTCGTCTTCATGGTGCGCGGGATCTCCCAGATGTTCATCACCGGACCGGACGTGGTGCGGGCGGTGACGGGCGAGGAGATCAGCCAGGACGGGCTGGGCGGGGCGGACGTGCACGGAGGCACGACGGGCGTGGCAGCTTTCGTCCACGACGACGAGGAGTCCTGCCTCCTGGAGGTACGGCATCTGCTGTCGCTGCTTCCGGCCAACAACCGGGAGCTGGCGCCCCGCGAGTGGACGAACGACCCCGCGAACCGGCGTACGGAGGCCCTCGCCGGCCTCGTACCCGCCGACCCGGCCCGGTCGTACGACATCCGCGACGTCATCGCGGAGATCGTGGACGACGGGGACTGGACGGAGATACACGCCCAGTGGGCGCAGAACGTGGTGTGCGCGCTGGCCAGGCTCGACGGGCACACGGTCGGGATCGTCGCCAACCAGCCCGCGCACCTCGCGGGCGTGCTCGACATCAACGCGTCGGAGAAGGCGGCCCGGTTCGTACGGACCTGCGACGCGTTCAGCATTCCGCTGGTGACGCTGCTGGACGTGCCCGGCTTCCTGCCGGGGGCGGACCAGGAGCACGGCGGGATCATCCGGCACGGCGCGAAGCTGCTGTACGCGTACTGCGACGCGACCGTTCCGCGCGTCCAGCTGATCCTGCGCAAGGCGTACGGCGGCGCGTACATCGTCATGGACTCCCGTTCCATCGGCGCCGACCTGTCGTTCGCGTGGCCGACGAACGAGATCGCGGTGATGGGCGCGGAGGGTGCGGCCAACGTGGTGTTCCGCCGGGAGATCGCGGCGGCGCAGGACCCGGAGGCGGCCCGGCTGCGGCTGATCGAGGAGTACCGCGAGCAGCTGATGCATCCGTACTACGCCGCCGAGCGCGGCCTGGTCGACGACGTGATCGACCCGGCCGAGACCCGGGCGGTGCTGATCCGGTCCCTGGCGATGCTGCGGACCAAGCAGACCTCGCTGCCGTCCCGCAAGCACGGCAACTCCCCCACCTAGGAGGCTCCCTTGAACACACTGACGTCCCCGCCCCCGGCCGGTACGGCGGCGCCCGATGCCGCGGCCGGCCCTGCGGTCAACTCGACCGAGCCGCTGATCTCCGTCCTGCGGGGCACCCCGGACCCGGCGGAGCTCGCGGCGCTGACCGCCGTGCTGCTGTCCCGGCTGCGCGAGTCCGGGGCCGCGCCCGCGGAGCCGGCCCCGGCTCCGGCGCGGGCCCCCTGGAGCCGGCCGGCCTTCCACTCGGCCGCCTCCTGGCACGCACCGGACGGCCTCGGGCGCTGACCGCGAGAGGTCCCGTATAGGTGCGGCGGAGATCCGCGATATCCGCCCCTCCCACTCTGAGGCACGTCGGCGCCGGGAAGATCCCGGCGCCCCTCTCGTTGGAGGACTCTGATGCGCCGTCGTCTCGCCACCGTCATCGCCGCTTCCGCCGCCGCGATCGTCGCCATAGCCACCCCGGCCTCGGCCGCCCCGGCCGACAAGCCGCAGGTGCTGAGCAGTTGGACGCAGACGAGCGCGGCCAGCTACAACGCCTGGCTGTCGGCGCGCGGCAACCAGGGCAACTGGTCGGCGTACGGCTTCGACTGGTCGACCGACTACTGCACGACCTCTCCGGACAACCCGTTCGGCTTCCCGTTCCAGACGGCCTGTGCCCGGCACGACTTCGGCTACCGCAACTACAAGGCGGCCGGCACGTTCAGCGCGAACAAGCCGCGGCTCGACGACGCCTTCTACTCCGACCTCAAGCGCGTCTGCTCCGCCTACTCGGGTGTGAAGAAGACCTCGTGCGACTCGACCGCCTGGACCTACTACCAGGCCGTGAAGGTCTTCGGGAACACCGCCGCCGTGGACAGCGGCGCCTCCGCCTGACCCGCCGGCGGGGGGCACAGGGGTGAAGACGTATCCATCATGACAGGTCAGAGGGTGTTTTCGTAGGACGAACGGCACAGGCGAATGCCCTTGTTTGGGTACCTGTGCGGCTTTCAGAATCACCGTCATGAATCACACGGCGCAGATCAACCACGACGCGGTACTCCGAGCCCGAGTGGCCCTCCTCGGATCGGGGACACTGCCGGCCCGGCAGCGGGTCGCCGCCCACCGCGTCCTCGTCCAGGTGAGCCCGCTCGCGCACCTGCCCCTGCTGACGAAGGCGCTGTACGACTACAGCAAGGAGTTCGCCCACCGGCCCGCGATAGCCCTGGCCCTGCGGGCCGAGTCCGTCGCGGCCGCGCGCCGCATGTACGCGGTGGAGCCCGAGCGGGCCCCACTGCTCGCCGCCGCACTGAACGGCTACCGCGAGCAGCTCCTCGTCATGGACCGCGGGGGAGAACTGGCCGCGGTGCAGGAGGAGATCTCGCTCCTCGGCGGCACTGGCCGCTGAGGCGCCGCCCAGGAGGGTCAGCCCGCGACCTCGGCCGCCAGCACCGCGCGCAGGGTGGCCGCGTAGGCCGCGGGGTGGGTGGTGTTGCCGTTGTGCCCGCCCGGGAACGTGCGTATTCGGGTGTCCAGCAGGTCCGCCAGGGCGACGGCGCACTGGTGGTCGAAGACGGTCGTCGGGGTGGCCGCGCCCAGGGCCGGGAGGATCCGGGTCGTGGTGCGGGTGAGCTCGGCCGGGTCGAGGGTGTCCTGGATGACCGCGGAGAAGTCGTGCGTGATGAAGTAGTCGAAGTTGGCCCGCCGCCGCTCGTCCAGCGGCTGGGGGGTCAGTCCCGGCTCGACGTCCCTCCGGGAGAGGTCGATGCCCAGCACCCGGGCCATCTCCGGGAAGGCGGCGTCGAGTCCGCCCGTGCGGTAGGTGTCCTGGAGCCCGGCGAGCTCCGCCTCGTGGTGGGCGCGGTCGGCCGCGGGCAGCAGCCTCGGGGCGACGGGCTCGTGGGCGACCAGCGTGGCGACCTGCTGCGGGTGCCGGGCGGCCAGGTGGAGTCCTATGACCGCGCCCAGGCTGCAGCCGAGCATCAGGACCGGCTCGTCGGTGACGGCGGCCAGCAGGTGGTGGACGTCCTCGGCGTGCTCGGCGAGCGTCGCGGTCCGTCCGGGCTCGGCCGCCCGGCTGCGCGAGAGGCCGCGCCGGTCGTAGGTGAGGACGGTGTAGTCGCCGGTGAGGTGCGGGACCAGGTCCACGCTGCGGTCCGCGTCGCCCTCGCCGCTCTGCGCGATCAGCAACAGCGGGCCGGTGCCCTGGAGTTCGTAGTGCAGCGTGGCGCCGGGGACGGTGAGACGGGACATGGCGACTCCTTCGTGCGGCTTCGTACGACTGCGCGGACCCTTCGTCCGCTGCTCTGCGATCAGCCTAACCCATCGAAACGGATACATCAAGAAAGATATATCTCCAGAGATGCATCGGCGCTGATGTACCGTGGCCGGGTGGATGGCATCGAACTGTTCCTGCTGGG
Source organism: Streptomyces sp. NPDC057010 (assembly GCF_042673805.1). Lineage (NCBI taxonomy): Bacteria > Bacillati > Actinomycetota > Actinomycetes > Kitasatosporales > Streptomycetaceae > Streptomyces > Streptomyces sp. NPDC057010. The sequence continues at coordinate 54,779 of NZ_JBHUSC010000043.1, forward strand.
CCGGGCCCTGATGAAGCTCGGCGAAGAGGCCCTGCCCGAACCCCCGGGCGGCTCCGGCCAGTACGCCGGCAGCACCCGCTCCGTGGTCATCGTGGCGGGGGACATCGCCGCGCACCCGGACACCACCGTGGGCGAGACCGCCCAGCGCACGGGCCTGCCGCAGAGTCAGGTCTCGGGCGCCGTCGCCCGTCTGAAGGAGGCCGGCTCGGTGGAGACGGCACCCGACCCCGCCGACCGCCGCCGCACACTGGTCCGCCAGGCCCCCGCGGCCTCCGCGCGCGTGGCCGCCGTACGGGCCGCCGGCTCCTCCAAGGTCGAGGCGGCCCTCGCCCGAGCCCTGGGCGAATCGGAGGCCCAACACCTCCCCGAGGTGGCCGAAGCCCTGGAACTCCTGTCCCACCACCTGATCCGCCCCACCCGCTGACGGCCCCGCCCCCCTCCGCTATCCGCGACCCGAAGGCGGCTCGGTGGGGCCCGGCGGCGGCGTGGCGGGTTTCGAGTGGAGGAGTTCGCGGGCCTGTTCCGCGGCGCGGGTGATGCTCTCGCTGACGAAGTCGACGAAGCGGGCGATGTTCTCCAGGCGCGTGGCGGCCGGGGTGCCGGGGCCGAGGATGGTGACGCCCTGCCGTGCGGCCTCGCCGAGGTGGGCGGTGCCGCGGGCGCTGGCGATCATGGACTGGTACCAGACGTCGTCGTCGACGATGTAGCGCTCGCGGCGGCGTTCGTCGCGTTCGCGGCGGACGAGGCCCTGGCCCTCCAGGAACGTGACGGCCTTGGAGATGGACGCCGGGCTGACATGGAGGCGCTGGACGAGTTCGGCCGCGCTGAGGCTGCCCTCGTCGGTGGTGTAGAGGCAGGTCAGCACCCGGGCCATCATCTTCGGCGTGCCCGCCTGTATGAGGACGGTGGTGAACATCTCCTCGTACTCGCGCACGATCTCGGGGTCGCGCCCATGCGGCTGCGCGGGTGCCTGTGCCCCCTGGGGAGCGGCCGGCTTGCGCCGGTGCGCGCGGTGTTCGGTGGCCCGGTGGGCCAGCTCGGCGCGGTAGGCGGTCGGGCCGCCGTTGCGCATCACCTCACGCGTGATCGTCGAGGTCGGGCGGTCGAGACGCCTGGCGATCTCCGCATAGGCGAGGCCGTCGGCCAGCCCCAGTGCGATCTGCTGGCGTTCCTGCTGGGTGAGCCTGCCTCCCGGCATTGCGGTCTCCTTCGCTCTGCTTGATGCCTCCAGCATAGCGTTCACTTCCAATTCATTGCAACGCGAAGAAGGCTCTCGTTGCGTTAACCGTGACGACCATTGCAATGATTTCATGGCTTTGACCTGCATAAATACCAGTCACATGCAACGAAGTCGTTGATGGATCCTTGAAGGCAACGTAGCGTTTCTCTCGTCGGAAACACCCCGGCAGCAAGCCGAATCAAGGAGAGCCGTCATGCAGAAGTTCGAGACCCCCGCCCCGATCGCCGCCGTCCTCGACATCCCGGCCGGCCGTATCCGCTTCATCGCCGCCGACCGCGCCGACACCACCGTCGAGGTCCTGCCCGCGGACCCCTCCAAGAGCCGCGACGTCAAGGCCGCCGAGCACATCCAGATCGCCTACACCGACGGGCTCCTGCGGATCGAGGCCGCCCCCGCGAAGAACCGGATCCTGGGCAACTCCGGTGCCGTCGAGGTCACCGTCCAGCTGCCGGCCGGCTCCCGCGTCCAGGCCAAGGCCGCCAGCAGCGAGTTCCGCGGCGTGGGCCGACTCGGCGACGTCACCTTCGAAGGCGCACACGGCACCGTCAAGCTCGACGAGACCGCCGCCGCCACCCTCACCCTCCAGGCCGGTGACATCACCCTCGGCCGCCTCGGCGGACCCGCCCGGATCACCACCCAGAAGGGCGATCTCCACATCACCGAAGCCACGGCCGGGACCGTCGAACTGCGTACCGAACACGGTGAGATCACCATCGGCGCCGCCCGCGGCGTCTCCGCCTCCCTCGACGCCGGCACCGGATACGGCCGCATCCACAACGCACTCCAGAACACCAACGGCACCCCCGACCTCGCCATCCAGGCCACCACCGCCTACGGCAACATCACCGCCCGCACCCTCTGACCCCCAACCCCCAACTCCCCTAAGGAACACCCACCATGACCAACCCGGCCATCGCGGCGAACGGGCTGCGCAAGTCCTACGGCGACAAGGTCGTGCTCGATGGCATCGACCTGGTCGTCCCGGAAGGAACGATCTTCTCCCTCCTCGGCCCGAACGGCGCCGGCAAGACCACCGCCGTCAAGATCCTCTCCACCCTCATCTCCCCCGACCCCGCCTCCGGCGGGATCCGGGTCGGCGGCCACGACCTCGTCGCCGACCCGCAGGCGGTCCGCGCCGCGATCGGCGTCACCGGGCAGTTCTCCGCGGTCGACGGCCTGATCACCGGCGAGGAGAACATGCTCCTCATGGCGGACCTGCACCACCTGTCCAAGCGCGAGGGCCGGCGGGTCACCGCCGAGCTGCTGGAGCGCTTCGACCTCACCGAAGCCGCGAAGAAGCCCGCCTCCACCTACTCCGGCGGCATGAAGCGCCGCCTCGACATCGCCATGACCCTGATCGGCGACCCGCGGATCATCTTCCTCGACGAACCGACCACCGGCCTCGACCCCCGCTCCCGCCACAACATGTGGCAGATCATCCGCGAGCTCGTCTCCGACGGCGTCACCGTCTTCCTCACCACCCAGTACCTGGAAGAGGCCGACCAGCTCGCCGACCGCATCGCCGTGCTCAACGACGGCAGGATCGCCGCCGAGGGCACCGCCGAGGAGCTCAAGCGGCTCATCCCCGGCGGCCACGTCCGGCTCCGCTTCTCCGACCCGTCCGCCTACCGGGCCGCCGCGGCCGCACTCGGCGAGGTCACCCGGGACGACGAGGCGCTGGCCCTGCAGGTCCCCAGCGACGGCAGCCAGCGCGAGCTGCGCTCCCTCCTCGACCGGCTGGACTCCGCCGGCGTCGAGGCCGACGAACTGACCGTGCACACCCCCGACCTCGACGACGTCTTCTTCGCCCTGACCGGCGCCGGCGCCGGCGTCCCCACGCAGCCCACCCAGGCCAAGGAGGCCGTCCGATGAGCTCCCTCTCCCTCGCCCTGCGCGACTCGTCCACGATGCTGCGGCGCAACCTCCTGCACGCGCGGCGCTACCCCTCCCTCACCCTGAACCTGCTGCTCACCCCGGTGATGCTGCTGCTGCTCTTCGTCTACGTCTTCGGCGACGTGATGAGCGCGGGCATCGGCGGCGGCGCGGACCGCTCCGACTACATCGCCTACCTCGTGCCGGGCCTCCTGCTGATGACCATCGGCAGCACCACGATCGGCACCGCGGTGTCCGTCTCCAACGACATGACCGAGGGCATCATCGCCCGCTTCCGCACGATGGCGATCCACCGCGGCTCGGTCCTCATCGGGCACGTCATCGGCAGCGTGCTGCAGTGCGTCATGAGCGTGGTCCTCGTGGGCGCCGTCGCCGTGGCCATCGGCTTCCGGTCCACGGACGCCACGGCCCTGGAGTGGCTGGCGGCGTTCGGACTGCTGGTGCTCTTCGCCCTGGCGCTCACCTGGATCGCCGTCGGGATGGGCCTGATCAGCCCGAACGCCGAGGCCGCCAGCAACAACGCGATGCCGATGATCCTGCTGCCGCTCCTGTCCAGCGCGTTCGTCCCGGTCGACGCGATGCCGGGCTGGTTCCAGCCGATCGCCGAGTACCAGCCGTTCACGCCCGCCATCGAGACCCTGCGCGGGCTGCTGCTCGGCAGCGAGATCGGCCACAACGGGTGGCTCGCGGTCGCCTGGTGCGTGGGGCTCGCGGTGCTCGGCTACTTCTGGTCGGCCTCGAAGTTCAACGGCGACCCGAAGTAGCCGCCGTGACCGCGCGGGCCACCGCCTGCAACCCGCCCCCTGGAAGGCGGCGTACCCCGACCCGGCGTCGGTGTACGCCGCCTCGTCCGTGCGCGGGCCGGGCGGATCCCCCGAGGCTCAGCCGCGCCCCTCGGACCGGCCCTCCGTCAGCAGCAGCTTCTTCTGCGGCTTGCCCATGGCGTTGCGCGGCACGGACGCGACGAAGCGGACCTCGCGCGGCCGCTTGTGCACCGACAGGTGCGCGGCGACGAAGTCGGTGAGCTCCTCGCCCGTGACCCCCTCGGCGACGACGAAGGCGACGATCCGCTGCCCCAGATCCGCGTCCGGGACGCCCACGACGGCGGCCTCGCTCACCTTCGGGTGGTCGAGGAGCGCGTTCTCGATCTCGCCCGCGCCGATCCGGTAGCCGCCCGACTTGATCATGTCGATGGAGGCGCGCCCGACGATCCGGTGGACGCCGTCCGTCTCGTCGACGGCCGCGATGTCGCCCGTACGGAACCAGCCGTCCTCGGTGTACGCGGCCGCCGTGGCCTCCGGCCGGCCCAGGTACCCGGAGAACAACGTCGGCCCGGTGAGCTGGAGTTCCCCGATCTCGGCGCCCGGCTCGGCCGCGATGCGGGTGCGGATGCCGGGCAGCGGGGTGCCGACCGTGCCGGGGCGGACCTCGCCGCCCGCCCGGCCGCTGATGGTGATCAGCGTCTCCGTCATCCCGTACCGCTCCACGGGCCGCAGCCCGGTCAGGCCCTCCAGGTCCCGGAAGACGGGCGCGGGCAGGGCCGCGCTGCCCGACACCAGCAGCCGGGCCCCGGACAGCGCGGCCGCCGCTCCCGGTTCGGCGGCGATACGGGACCACACGGTCGGCACCCCGAAGTACAGGCTGCCGCCGGCCCCGGCGTAGGCCGCGGGCGTCGGCCGCCCGGTGTGCACGAGGCGGCTGCCGGTGCGCAGCGCCCCGAGGACGCCGAGCACCAGCCCGTGCACGTGGAACAGCGGCAGCCCGTGCACCAGCGTGTCCTCGGCGGTCCACTGCCAGGCCCCGGCGAGCGCGTCCAGGTCGGCGGTGATCGCCGCGCCGCTCAGCACCACGCCCTTGGGCGCGCCGGTGGTCCCGGAGGTGTACAGGATCAGCGCGGGGTCCTCGGGCGCCGCGGCGGGCCCGGTCCAGGCGGAGCGCCGCGCGAAGTCGGCTTCGACGAGCCGCGCGCCGGAGTCGCGCAGGATGTGCTCCCGCTCGGCGGGGCCGGCGTCGGGCGGCAGCGGTACGCAGGGCACTGCGGCCAGCAGTCCGCCGACCACGGCGGCGACGGTCTCCAGAGAGGCGGTGGCCGTCACCGCGAAGGCCGGGAGCCCGGCGACGTCGGCGGCGACCGCCCGGGCCGCGCCGAGCAGTTCCTCGTAGGAGGAGGTGCGGCCGGCGATCGCGACGGCGTCCTCCCGGTCTCCGTATGCGCCTTCAAGTGCCGTGAGCACGGTGACTCCCCTCTGTGGTCCGGGGGACAGGCTGCCAAACGGGAGGAGCGGCGGGCGACACCGGCCCGCGCCGCGCCGCTCAAGACGTGCTGGAGGACCGCTCGATTACGGGGCGACGCGGCGCACCCCCGCCCGTATAGTCGCCATGACTTGACGATTCGATGACCCGTTCCCGAAGAATCGATGACCGAGAAGCTCCGAGGACGGACGAGCAGGGGGACACACGATGGAGACCGCACGCCTGGCCTCGCTCATCGCCGCCACGGTCACGATGGGTCTGGTCAGCGGCCTGTTCTACGGCTTCTCCGTCTCCGTGATGCCGGGTCTGAAGCGCACCGACGACCGTACGGTCATCGAGGTCATGCAGAACGTCAACAAGGCCATCCTGAACGGCTGGTTCGTGCTCGGCTACATCGGCGCGTTCCTGTTCACGGCGCTGGCGGTGGCCCTGCACGTTCCGTCCGACGGCCGTGACGTGCTGCCGCCGGTGATCGCGGCCCTGGTCTGCTACATCCTGTCGATGGGCCTCACCAACAAGGTGAACATCCCGCTGAACAACGCCCTGGAGAAGGCCGGCCCGGTCGCCCGCATCAGCGACCCGGCCGCCGTCCGCCGCGCCTTCGAGGGCCCCTGGACCCGCGCCAACGTGTGGCGCACGCTGCTGTGCACTGCCGCGGTCGGCTTCCTGGGCTGGGCCCTGTACCTGAACGGCGGGCTGGGCTGACGACGTACGAGAGTCCCCCGGCCGGGGCGGCCGGGGGACTCCGTCTCGTGGCGCGGGACCGCGGTCAGCGGGTGGCGCGGCCGTAGAGGACCAGGGCGCGGGAGAGGGCGGTCAGGGCCACCGTGCACAGCAGGGTGCGGACGATGTTGGTGGAGACCCAGGTGCCCTTGAACTTCTCGACGATGTCGAAATTGGTCAGCTTGGCCGCGTCGCCCGCGTCGGCCAGCTCGTTGTTGAGCGGGATGTTCACGGAGAAGGTGATCATCAGGACGATGAAGTAGGCGATGGCGGCGGCGCCGACCCAGATGGCGACGCCCCGGCGGCCCTTGCGGAACTCGACGATCGCCGAGGCGACGGAAGCCAGCAGGGCGAGGACGAACGCCATGCCGAAGAGGCCGTTACCGTCGATCGCCGAGTTGAAGTTCTGCATCGCGGTGACGTAGGTCCGCTCGTCGCCCGCGGCCAGACCCGGCATCACCGAGACGTCGAAGGCGAAGAACAGACCGGCCATCAGGCCCACGAGGACCGTGGAGACCAGGAGGAGGACGGTGGCCACCTTGCCGCGCTCGGCCGTCGCCGGCGCGGGCGCCCCGGGCTGGGCGTAGCCGCCGGGCTGGGGCTGTGCGTAGGAGCCGGGCGGGGCCGCGTAGGGACTCGGGCCGCCGGCGGGGTACTGCTGGGGGCTACCGGCCGGATTGGGGTTCATGGGACATCCTCATCTGCGGGTGGTGGGAGTACTGCTCGCCCTCGGCACGGACATCCGATCGTGGCATTCCCCGGGATACCCGGCCATGGGGTTTCCACCGGCTCTCGAGCGAAGTTCGAGAGCCGGTGGCGAAATCCGTTCGGTCGGCGGTTCGGCCGGTGCGGCGGCCGGTCCGGTCAGTAGCGGTAGTGGTCCGGCTTGTACGGGCCCTCGACCTTGACGCCGATGTAGTCGGCCTGCTCGGGACGCAGGGTGGTGAGCTTGACGCCGAGGGCGTCGAGGTGGAGGCGGGC
>NZ_JBHUSC010000044.1:0-23905 GCF_042673805.1 Streptomyces sp. NPDC057010
GCGTCGCGTCCACACCTGCGGCCGGCCCGGCTTGATGCCCCGCGGCAGCAGCGGCTCAAGCCGGGCCCACTGGCCGTTCGTCAGATCTCCACGTCTCACGAGACGTGATCATCAACGAACAAGATCCACTTTCGCAACAGACCCTAGGCCATCCAGAAGAAGACGGCCGTCATCCGCTTGTCCTGCAGGGTCGTGCCCCAGTAGCCCGTCGCGCTGTGGATCAGGTTGGCGGAGTAGAGGAGCAGGCGGTTGTAGCGGTGGGGGACGCGGACGTCCTCGGTGAAGGAGTCCGCGGGGACGAAGCGGGTGCCGAGGGCGTCGACGAGGTTGTTGTGCGGGGCGAGGACCTGGTTGCCGCCGAGGCCGCCGCCCGGGAGGTTCTGTCGGTAGAAGCTGGTGCCGCAGTCCCCGGGGGTGTCCGGGCTGAGGTAGAGGACGGCGGCGTAACGGCACACGGTGCGGGAGTCCGTGTGCGGACGGGGCTCGCATTCGTCCTTGCCGACGACCTGGACGCAGTTGTGGTTGAAGGTGCCCGCCCCGGCCGGGTTCTCGGGCCAGATCCGCCGTACGCCCGTGGCCTGGCGCACCAGCCGTTCCACGCGGGCCAGTTCGGGCGGTTCCAGTGCGGGCATGGCGCGCAGGCCGGGCCAGGGCTCGGGCTTGAGCGGGGCGCCCTGAACCCAGTCGTCCTTCGCCAGGCAGCGGGCGCGTACGGAGTCCACGTCGGGCAGGACGTCGTCCAGGACCCAGTAGTCACGCCCACGGGTCGGCTTGCGGTACGGGAGGGTGCGAAAGGGCATGGCGGGAACGGTAGTTCGCCTCCCGCTGCCCGATCGTCAAAGCGGCGGCCAAGACTCCGGCAAGAGATGGTGCGGGCCCTCAGGCCGGCTCAACGCGGACCGCGCAGACCTTGAACTCCGGCATCCGGGAGACGGGGTCCAGGGCCGGGTTGGTCAGGGTGTTGGCGCGGCCCTCGCCCGGCCAGTGGAACGGCATGAAGACCGTGTCCGCGCGGATGGCGTCGGTGATCCGGGCCGGGGCCACCGCCCGGCCACGGCGGGAGGTGACCGCGAGCGGGCTGCCGTCGACGGCGCCGATGCGGGCGGCGAGGCGGGGGTGGAGCTCCACGAACGGGCCGGGGGCGGCCGCGTTGAGCTCGTCCACGCGGCGGGTCTGGGCGCCGGACTGGTACTGGGCGACCACGCGCCCGGTGGTGAGCAGGACCGGGTACTGCGCGTCGGGGACCTCCCCGGCCTCGCGGTGGGAGACGGGGACGAAGCGGGCCCGGCCGTCATCGGTGGCGAAGCGGTCCAGGAAGAGGCGGGGCTGCCCCGGGGAGTCCTGGGGGCAGGGCCAGAAGACGCCGGCTTCGGCCTCGATGCGGGCGTAGGAGATGCCTGAGTAGTCGGCGGGGCCGCCGGCCGAGGCGCGGCGGAGCTCCTCGAAGACCTCCTCGGGGGCGGTGGGGAAGCCCTTCTCCACGCCCAGCCGGGCGGCGAGGCCGTGCAGGACCTCCAGGTCGCTGCGGACGCCCGGCGGCGGGGTGAGCGCCTGCCTGCGCAGCAGGACGCGGCCTTCCAGGTTGGTGGTGGTGCCGGTCTCCTCCGCCCACTGGGTGACCGGGAGGACCACGTCCGCGAGGGCCGCGGTCTCGGAGAGGACGACGTCGGCCACGGCGAGGAAGTCCAGGGAGCGGATGCGGTCCTCGATGTGCGCGGCGCGGGGGGCGGAGACGAGGGGGTTGGAGCCCATGAGGAGCAGGGCGCGGACGTCCGTGCCGAGGGCGTCGAGGAGTTCGTACGCGCTGCGGCCGGGGCCGGGGAGGGTGTCGGGGTCGACGCCCCAGACCCCGGCCACGTGCGCGCGGGCCGCAGGGTCGGTGAGCTTGCGGTAGCCGGGGAGCTGGTCGGCCTTCTGGCCGTGCTCGCGGCCGCCCTGGCCGTTGCCCTGGCCGGTGAGGCAGCCGTAGCCGGAGAGCGGGCGGCCGGCCCGGCCGGTGGCCAGGCAGAGGTTGATCCAGGCGCCGACGGTGTCGGTGCCCTTGGACTGCTGCTCGGGGCCGCGGGCGGTGAGGACCATGGCGGTTTCCGGGGCGCAGAACATCTCGACCGCCCGGCGGAGCTCGGGCACGGACACGCCGGTGATGCGCTCCACCAGTTCGGGCCAGTGGGCCATGGCGGCGGCCCGGGCCTCCTCCCAGCCGGTGGTGCGGGTGGCGATGAACTCCTCGTCGGTGCGGCCTTCCGCGACCACGAGGTGCAGCAGGCCGAGGGCGAGCGCGAGGTCGGTGCCGGGGCGCGGGGCGAGGTGCAGGTCGGCCTGTTCGGCGGTGCGGGTGCGGCGCGGGTCGATGACGATCAGGGTGCCGCCGTTGGCCTTGAGCTCGGTGAGGTAGCGCAGGGCGGGCGGCATGGTCTCGGCCAGGTTGGAGCCGACGAGGATCACGCAGCCGGTGCGGGGGATGTCCTCCAGCGGGAAGGGCAGGCCCCGGTCGAGCCCGAAGGCCCGCTGGTGCGCGGCGGCGGCCGAGGACATGCAGAAGCGGCCGTTGTAGTCGATCTGCGAGGTGCGCAGGGCGACGCGGGCGAACTTCCCGAGCGCGTAGGCCTTCTCGTTGGTGAGCCCGCCGCCGCCGAAGACCCCGACGGCGTCGGGCCCGTACGCGCGGCCGGTGCGGGCGAGGCCCGCGGCGACGGCGTCGAGGGCCTCCTCCCAGGTGGCCGGTTCGAGCGTCCCGGCGTGGGTGCGGACGAGCGGCTCGGTCAGGCGCACCCGGGAGGAGAGCACGGCGGGGGCGGTGCGGCCCTTGCCGCAGAGCGCGCCCCGGTTGACGGGGAAGTCCGGGCGTTCCTCCACCGCCACGCCCGCTCCGCCCGGCTCGGGGCGGAGGTTCATCCCGCACTGCAGCGCGCAGTACGGGCAGTGCGTGGCGGTGGCGGTGGCGGCGACGGCTCCCGGGATGTGCATGCGGCCAGCCTGCGACCCCGGTGTTACGCGAACCGCCGCCCCGCGTTACGGCCGGGGGTGTTCGGCCTCAGCGCCGCCGCCCGCCGGCCGTGAGGCGACCCGGCGGGCGCGGGGGCACTGTGCCGGAGCCCGGGCGCGGGGTCACTCGCCCGTCAGGTACTTCACGGTCAGGCCCGCGGTCCAGCCGCCGTCCACCGCCAGTTCGGCGCCCGTCATGTAGCCGGCGGCGTCCGAGAGGAGGAAGGCCACCGCGGCGGCTATCTCCTCGGGGACGCCGACGCGGCCCAGCGGGGCGCCGGGGTAGTTGCCCTCGCCCGCCTGGATGCCGATCGGGGCGGTCATCGGGGTCAGCGTCATTCCGGGGTGGACGGAGTTGACGCGGATCCCGGCCTCGGCGAGCTCGACCGCGCCGATCTTGGACAGGCCGCGCACGCCCCACTTGGACGCGCCGTACCCGGCGGTGAGAGCGAGCCCGGTCAGTCCGGCGGCGGAGGAGATGTTGACGATGGAGCCGCCGCCGTTGGCCCGGAGCAGCGGGATCGCGGCCTTGATGCCGATGAACACGCCGACCAGGTTGATCTCCACGACCCGGCGGAAGTGCTCGACGCTCTCGTGCTCCAGGAACTGGCCGGTGGCTATGCCGGCGTTGTTCACCAGGCCGTCGATGCCGCCGAACTCGGCGACCGCGTACTCCAGCGCCGCCTGCCAGTCGGCCTCGCTCGTCACGTCGTGCCGGATGAACCGCGCCGGGGCGCCGAGCTTCGCGGCCGTCTCCGCGCCCTCCGCCTCCAGGATGTCGGTGATCAGCACCTTGCCCCCGCCGTCCACGACGGCCTGCGCCGCCGCCGCGCCCAGCCCGCGGGCCCCACCGGTGATGACGACGACCTTGCCGCTCAGATCCACAACAGCCACGGTTCCACACCTCTGCTCGTACAGACAGATCGGTATATGACTAATCGGCATAGCCGATGTCGCCGTCAGTCTGGCAGAGCGGCCAGGGCCCGCGACACCCCCTGCTCCTTCGGTCCCAGGAACCGCGGCCCGGGCTTGAAGACCGCGTCCAGCGCCGCCTTGCCCGCCGCGAACACCTCGCGGGTCCCGCCGTAGTACCAGGTGGCGTCGTGCTCGTCGTCGACCCCGATTCCGTACGAGTCCACGCCCGCCGCCTCGCACAGGGCGACGGCCCGGCGTATGTGGAAGCCCTGGCTGATCAGCACGGCCCGGTCGACTTCGAAGATCTTCTTGGCGCGCACGCACGAATCCCACGTGTCGAAGCCGGCGAAGTCGCTGACGATCCGGTCGCCCGGCACCCCGTGCCCGGTGAGGTAGGTGCGCATCGCGTTCGGCTCGTCGTACTCGGTGCGGCTGTTGTCCCCGGTGACCAGCACCACCTTGACCTTGCCGGCCCGGTACAACTCGACGGCGGCATCGAGCCGGTTGGCCAGATACGGCGTCGGCCTGCCGTTCCACAGGCCCGCCCCGAACACCACCGCCACCTCGCCGGCCGGCGCCTGCGCCGTCGTCCCCAGCCGGTCGGCCGCCGCCGCGTGCGTCCACGCCGAGGGCAGCAGTGCCAGCACGCACCCCGCCATCACCACCTGCACGGCCCGCCGCCGCGCCCGCACCCCCCGCGGCAGCCGCGGCCGCCGCCCCGCCACCGACCTCGCCCAGCCCTTGATCCCCATGACCGCTCCCCCTGTGCACCCCACGCCTCACGCGTCGTTCGCACACATTGACGATCACGTCCCGGCCTCCAGTTCCGCCGACGCCGGCTTTCACCCGTACGAATGACCGAGTGAGCAGCCGGAAAACACCCGTCACCCCGGCGCAACGCACCGGCAACCTCCGACCCGCAGGATCGGTTCATGACGGAGCCGGTGCACCCTCCCGAGTCCCCCTTCCTCCCCTTCCTCCCCTTCGACAGCGCGGCCGAGCTGCTCGGCCGCATCACCGTCCAGCTGGGCACCCAGCTGAGCGACCTGCGCCGACCCGGAGTCCGCCCATGCAGCCCACCCTCCTCGCCGTCGCGCACGGCAGCCGCGACCCGCACGCCGCACACACCGCCCGCGCGCTCCTCGACCGCGTCCGCGAACTCCGCCCCCGGCTCGACGTCCGGCTCGGCCACATAGAGCTGAGCGAGCCGCCGCTCGACGAGGTGCTGCGGGAGCTGCGCGGCGGGGCCGTGCTCGTCCCGCTGCTCCTCGGCCGCGGACACCACGTCAAGCGCGACCTCCCCGCCTTCGCCGCCCGCGCGACCCACCTGCGCACCTGCGTCGCCGCCCCGCTCGGCCCCCACCCGCTGCTCGTCGAGGCCCTGCACGACCGCCTCCTGGAGGCCGGCTGGACCGCCGGCTCGGCCGTCGTACTCGCCGCCGCCGGGTCCCGCGACCCCGAGTCCGCCGTCGACACCCGCCACACCGCGGCCCTCCTCTCCGAGCGCCTCGGCGGCGTCCCCGTGGTCCCCGCCTACGCCTCCGCCGCCGAGCCCACCGTCCCCGACGCGATCCGGAGCCTGACCGCCCGCGGCCACCACCGGATCGCCGTCGCCTCCTACTTCACCGCGCCCGGCCGGTTCGCCGCCCAGTCCGCCTCCGCCGCACCCGGCCCCGCCGCCGCGCCCCTGGGCTGCCACCCGGCCCTGGCCCGCCTGCTCCTGCACCGCTACGACCAGGCCCTCGCCCCGCTCCACACCCCCACCCGGCCGGAACTCGTCTCCGCCTGATCCCGGTTTGTCGGAGGTTCCGGTTACCGTCTCTTCATGGAAGGCACCGCGCACGCCCCCGCAGACCACCTGTACGACACCGCGGCCACCGAGCGCTGGGCCGCCGAGCCCGACAAACGGCCGGGCAGGACGGCCTTCCAGCGTGACCGGGCGCGGGTGCTGCACTCCGCCGCGCTGCGCCGCCTCGCCGGGAAGACCCAGGTCGTCACCCCCGGCACCCGTTCCTACGACTGGGACGCGAGTCCCCGTACCCGGCTGACCCACTCCCTGGAGTGCGCCCAGGTCGGCCGGGAGCTCGGTGCCGCGCTCGGCTGCGACCCCGACCTCGTCGAAGCCGCCTGCCTCTCCCACGACATGGGCCACCCGCCCTTCGGCCACAACGGCGAGGAGGCGCTCAACGAGTTCGCCAAGGACTGCGGCGGCTTCGAGGGCAACGCCCAGTCGCTGCGCCTGCTGACCCGTCTGGAGCCCAAGCGGTTCGTGGCCGGCCCGGCCGGCGGCGAGCCCGTCAGCGTCGGCCTCAACCTCACCCGGGCCTGCCTGGACGCCGCCACCAAGTACCCCTGGGCCCGCGGGGGCCACCCCACCGACCCCGACTCGGTGAAGTTCGGCGCGTACGAGGACGACCTGCCGGTCTTTGAATGGCTGCGCCGGGGCGCGCCCGCGGACCGCAAGTGCTTCGAGGCCCAGGTCATGGACTGGGCGGACGACGTCGCGTACTCCGTCCACGACTTCGAGGACGGCCTGCACGCCGGCCACCTCGACCCGAACCTGCTGTTCGCCGAGCCCGAGCGCGCCGCGATCTGGCGGGTGGCCATCGGCCGGTACGTGCCCGCCGGCACCGAGCCGGAGGAGCTCCGCGAGGCCCTCGACCGGCTGATGGAGCAGGAGTGGTGGCCGCACGGGTACGACGGTTCGGCCGTCGCCCAGGCCCGGCTGAAGGACGCCACCAGCCAGCTCATCGGCCGCTTCTGCCTGGCCGCCGAGGGGGCGACACGCGAGGCGTACGGCTCCGGCCGCCTCACCCGGTACGCCGCCGAGCTGGTGGTCCCGCCCGAGGCCCGCAACGAGTGCGCCGTGCTCAAGGCGGTGGCCGACCTGTACGTCATGCAGCGCGACGAGCAGGAGCGGATCCGCGCCGACCAGCGCATCGTCCTGGCCGAACTGGCCGAGGCCCTCAGCGCCCGCGCGCCCGAGGGCCTGGACCCGCAGTTCCGCGCCATCTTCGACGCGGCCCCGGACGACAAGGCCAGGAAACGGGCGGTCATCGACCAGATCGCGTGTCTCACGGACGCGTCCGCCCGTTCCCTGCACGCACGCCTCACCCAGCGCACCCGACGCGCCGAAGGGTGAGCTGATCGGGCCACTCCCCCTTCACGCGGCAGGCTCGGTGCGGGACGCTCGCATGTGGTCGCATGTGGCGGAGAGGTTATGAGGAGGCATCAGGTGGTCGACGCACACCGGACATTCGTCATCGTGGGCGCGGGGCTGGCCGGGGCAAAGGCGGCCGAAACGCTGAGGGCCGAGGGGTTCACGGGTCGGGTGATCCTGATCGGCGACGAGCGCGACCATCCCTACGAACGGCCGCCGCTGTCCAAGGGGTACCTGACGGGCAAGGACGACCGCGAGAGCGTCTTCGTCCACGAGCCGTCCTGGTACGCGGCGTCCGACATCGAGCTGCACCTCGGCCAGCCCGCGGTCCAGCTGGACCGCGACGCGAAGAAGGTGGTCCTCGGCGACGGCACCGCGCTGCACTACGACAAGCTGCTGCTGGCCACCGGCGCCGAGCCGCGCCGCCTGGACATCCCCGGCACGGGCCTGGCCGGGGTGCACCACCTGCGGCGCCTGGCCCATGCCGAGCGGCTGCGCAACGTCCTGGTCACCCTGGGCCGGGACAACGGCCACCTGCTGATCGCGGGCGCAGGGTGGATCGGCCTGGAGGTCGCCGCCGCGGCCCGCGGGTACGGGGCCGAGGTGACGGTGGTCGAACCGCTGGCCACGCCGCTGCACGCGGTGCTCGGGCCGGAGATCGGCCGGCTCTTCGCCGACCTGCACACCGAGCACGGGGTGCGGTTCCACTTCGGGGCCCGGCTGACGGAGATCGTGGGCCACGACGGCATGGTGCTGGCCGCCCGTACGGACGACGGCGAGGAGCACCCGGCGCACGCGGTGCTCGCCGCGATCGGGGCCGCGCCGCGGACCGCGCTGGCCGAGACCTCCGGGCTGGCCCTGGTGGACCGGGAGCACGGCGGCGGGATCGCCGTGGACGCCTCCCTGCGTACGTCCGACCCGGACGTCTACGCGGTCGGGGACGTGGCCGCCGCGCACCACCCGGTGCTCGGGACCAGGCTGCGGGTCGAGCACTGGGCGAACGCCCTCAACGGCGGTCCGGCCGCCGCGCGGGCCATGCTGGGGCAGGAGGTCGGCTACGACCGGGTGCCGTACTTCTTCTCCGACCAGTACGACGTGGGCCTGGAGTACTCGGGGTACGCGCCGCCCGGCGGCTACGACCAGGTGCTGATCCGCGGTGACGTGGGCAAGCGGGAGTTCATCGCCTTCTGGCTCTCGGAGGGGCGGGTGCTCGCCGGTATGAACGTGAATGTGTGGGATGTCACCGAGCACATCCAGGCCCTGATCAGGTCGAAGGCGCCCGTGGACCGCGACGCCCTTGCGGACCCGTCCGTTCCGCTTGCGTCGCTGATTCCGGCCGAGGGGGCCTGACGGGTTTGTCGGTGTCCGGCCGTAGACTTCACGCGTGGCAGGACGGATCAACGACGACGACGTGAAGGCGGTACGGGACGCGGTCCCGATCGACGCCGTGGTCTCCGACTACCTCCAGCTGCGCAACGCGGGCGGCGGCAACCTCAAGGGCCTGTGCCCCTTCCACGACGAGAAGTCCCCGTCCTTCCAGGTCAGCCCCAGCAAGGGTCTCTACCACTGCTTCGGCTGCCAGGCGGGCGGGGACACCCTCGACTTCATCATGAAGATCGACCACCTCTCCTTCTCGGAGGCGGTCGAGCGGCTGGCCGGGCAGGCCGGCATCACCCTGCGCTACGAGGAGGGCGGCTACACCGCCGGCACCAGCGGCCGCGGCGAGCGCATCCGCCTGGTCGAGGCGCACAAGGCCGCCGCGCAGTTCTACGTCGACCAGCTGGGCAGCCCCGAGGCGGAGATCGGCCGCAAGTTCCTGGCGGAGCGCGGCTTCGACCAAGCCGCGGCCGCCCACTTCAGCGTGGGCTACAGCCCGGCCGGCTGGGACCACCTGACCCGCTTCCTGCGCGGCAAGGGCTTCAGCGACAAGGAGCTGATCACCTCCGGGCTCGCCCAGGACAGCCGCAGCGGCAAGCCCATCGACCGCTTCCGCGGCCGGCTGATGTGGCCGATCCGCGACATCAGCGGCGAGGTGGTCGGCTTCGGCGCGCGCAAGCTGCGCGACGACGACAACGGCCCCAAGTACCTGAACACCCCCGAGACGGCGATCTACCGGAAGTCCCAGGTCCTCTACGGCATCGACCTGGCCAAGAAGGAGATCGCGAAGACCTCCCGGGCCGTGGTGGTCGAGGGCTACACGGACGTGATGGCCTGCCACATGGCCGGGGTCACCACCGCGATCGCCACCTGTGGAACGGCCTTCGGCGGGGACCACATCAAGATCCTGCGCCGGCTGCTGATGGACAACGCCACCGCCGAGGTGATCTTCACCTTCGACGGCGACGCGGCCGGCCAGAAGGCGGCGCTGCGGGCCTTCGAGGACGACCAGAAGTTCGCCGCCGAGACCTCGATCGCGATCACCCCGGGCGGCATGGACCCCTGCGACCTGCGCCTGGCCCAGGGTGACGCGGCGGTGTCCGGGCTGGTGGAGTCCCGTACCCCGCTGTTCGAGTTCGCCCTGCGGCACATCGTCGCCCGGCACAACCTGGAGAACCCGGCCGGGCGGGCGGCCGCGCTGGACGAGGCCGCTCCGGTCGTCGCCAACATCAAGAACATCGCGATCCAGCACGAGTCCGCGGTCCAGCTCGCGGGCATGCTCGGCATCCGCGACGAGCAGTTCGTGGTCAAACGCGTCGCGCAGCTGGCGCGCTGGGCGCGGGAGCGCGGCAACCAGCCCCCGCAGCAGCAGGGCAGGGGCCGCCCGTCCTACGAGGCCGCGCCCGCCGACCGGCCCGCCGACCGGCCGGCCGCCGGCGGCCCGGCGCTGAACCTGCGCAGCCCGGCCCACCGCACCGAGCGCGAGCTGCTCAAGCTGGCCCTCCAGCGTCCGGCCCTGGTCTCCCCCGCCTTCGACGCGTACGGGACCGACGAGTTCACCGCCCCGCCCTACGCGGCCGTGCGCCAGGCCATCCAGGAGGCGGGCGGGGCCTCGCTCGGCACCGAGGACTACCTGGCGCGGGTGCGCGACGCGGCCCCGAACGACACCGTCCGCGCGCTCGTCACCGAGCTGGCGGTCGAGGCCATCCACGCCAAGACGGTGGACGAGATCTACGCCGGGGTCCAGCTGGTCCAGGTCCGGCTGCGCGCCGTCGACCGCCGGGTCCTCGAGATCCAGGGCGCCATGTCCCGGCTGGGCCCGCAGGCCCCGCCGGAGCAACTGGCCGCGGTCCAGGAGGAGCTGTGGGTGCTCCAGCAGTACGGGCAGCGGCTGCGCAACCGGGGTGCCGAGGGGCTCTAGGCCGTCCGGCGGTCCTCGGCGGCGGCGCTCAGCGCTTGAGCCAGTCGCCGCCCGGTATCTCGGTGCCCGACTCCCGCAGGTCGCGGGCGAGGAGCGGCGACGCCAGGTAGACCCAGGCCCGGACGGGCGTGCCGTCGGGGCGCAGGGCATGGCGGGCGATCCGGTCGTAGATGTTTCCCGGGCGGCCCGGGCCCTCGTACTCCTCCAGCCGGTCCAGCGCGGCCAGCAGCTCCCCGTAGGCGCCCGGGGCGGCGGTGATCAGCTCCCCGACCACGGTGGAGCCGGGCCGGTGGACCGCGAAGGGGTATCCGGGGCCGTCGTAGAGCGCCGCGTCCGGGAGGCTGGCGGGCTCCTCCGCGAGCGTGCGGCCGCGCAGGAAGAGGTCGTGGTTGACCTCGCCCGGGCGCAGGGTCCCGTAGACGAAGAACGGGAGCGGAACGGGCTGAACGGGCTGGTCTTGTGGCCGGACGACCGATGTCACGGAGCCCTCCCCGGGGTACGGCGGAACAGTCGACGGGCCGGGACGAAGGTCCCGACTTTGCTGCACCCCACCACCGTACGCACCGCTGTTACACAACCTCGCGGTGGCCGTGACCCGGGCCGTCTAGCGTCGGTCCCCTCCCTCCCCCTCTGACGGTTCCGCCTCCATGACGCCTTTGTCCCGCCGCCTCCTCGCCGCCCTCCTGTGCGCCTGCGCACCGGCCGCCGGCGGCTGTGGCGCACCCGGCGGGCTCGGTACGGGGACTCCCGCCCCGCCCGTGTCGGTCCAGCCGCGCCCCGAACCGCTCTGGCCCGCCTGGACGAACGCCCCGGGCGCTGCGGTGGGCCGGCGGGAACCCGCGCCGCTGCCGCTGAAGAACGCCCCCGCCGTGGGCCCGGACGGGCTCGTCGGGGTGGATCCGAAGGAGGTCGTGCGCGCCGACCCGCGCATGCGGCCGTACGCCGACAAGGGCGAGATCCGGGCGCCGGGCCGGGCGGGGATCCGGCCGCCCGTCTACCGGGACCTGACCGGCGACGGGCACCAGGAGCTGGTCGTCGCGGCCGACACGGCGACCGGCCGGTCCGCGCTGAGCGTCTACGCGGTGGTCCAGGGCAAGATCGTCTCCGTCCTGTTCACGATGGGCCGGCAGATGGCGGCCGAGGCGGTCGGCACGGACCTGCTGGTCCGCATCGCCGCCGACGACGGCTCCGAGCAGGCCGTCCGCTACCACTGGGACGGCGACCGGATGGCGGTGGTCAACGACGCGCGGAGCTTCCGCGGCTCCGCCCCGGACTGCGCCGACCCGCAGGCGCGTACGACGCCCGACCACTCGGCCGGGCAGTCCCGGGAACCCGACGGACCCGAGGCGTCCGGCGCCCCCGAGACCCGGGGGAGCTCACGGTGAGGACCGCCCTGACCCGCTGCCGGGGGCTGCTCCGGGCCCTCGGCCTGCGCTGGAAGATCGCCATCCTGCTCGCCGTCGGCTGCTCCCTGGTCGCCGTCGCCATCGGGGTGCTGATCCACCAGGCGCGGGCGGCCCAGATCGGCGACGCGGCGCGCGCGAGCGCCACCGCCCAGCTGATCCGCGTACGACAGGTGTACGAGCTCACCGGCGGGCTCGACTTCGACAAGGTCGGCGAGACCGACGCCCGGATCGACTGCCCGGAACTGCCCGCAGCCCTGCGGTCGGCGGCCCTGTTCGGGGAGCGCAGCACCTACCTCGACATGTCCGGCAGGCACCCGGCGGTCTGGGCCGCCCGGCCGATCGGCGGCGAGCACGTGCTGTCCGTACGGCAGTCGCTGGCCGACGACCGGGCCGAACTCTCCGACCTGGACCGCCGGCTGGTGGCGTACGGGGTGGTGGTCGTGGCGCTCGCGGCGACCGGCGGGGCGCTGCTGGCGAGCCGGCTGAGCCGGGAGCTGCGGACGGCGGCGGAGACGGCCCGCCGGATCAGCGCGGGCGACCTGGACGCGCGGATCGGGCCGTCGGGGGTGCCCGGCACCCGCGACGAGGTGGCCGAACTGTCCTCGGCGGTCGACACGATGGCCTCCAGCCTCCAGCGGCGCCTGGAGGCCGAGCAGCGGTTCACCGCGGATGTGGCGCACGAGCTGCGGACCCCGCTGACCGGGCTGCACACCGCTGCGGAACTGCTGCCTCCGGGGCGGCCCACGGAGCTGGTCCGCGACCGGGTCTCGGCGCTGCGGACGCTGACCGAGGACCTGCTGGAGGTGGCCCGGCTCGACGCGAACCGGGAGGAGGCGCAGCTGGAGGTGCACCGGCTGGGCCCCCTGGTGGAGTCGATCACCCTGCGCTCGGGGGTCACCGCCGAGGTCCTGGGCGCGCAGGAGCCGGCTCTGGTCCGGACCGACGTGCGACGCCTCGAACGCATCCTGGCGAACCTGCTGGCCAACGCCCGGCGGCACGGCGCGGAGCCGGTCACGGTGACGGTGTCGGGGACGACCGTGACGGTCCGGGACCAGGGGCCGGGCTTCCCGGAGAAGCTGCTGCGCGAGGGGCCCCAGCGGTTCCTGACCGGCGCGGCGGAGCGCGGCCAGGGCACGGGGCTGGGCCTGACCATCGCCCTCGGGCAGGCGCAGGTCATCGGCGCCCGGGTCGCCCTGGCCAACCCGGTGCCCTCGGGCGCCTCGGCCGCGGTGACGCTTCCGCCGGGCTGACCGCGGCGGCGGCGCGGCGGCGGGCGCGGCGCGGCGGCTGATCACGGGCCGCCGCAGTCACCCGGACGGCGCGGACGGCCCCAATAGCCGCACACCTGGCCTTGACCTGCGGAAACGACTCGTCGGCGGGAGGCCCGCGAGCGAACCTGACGGGACATCAGCAGGCGCCCGCCGCGCGGGCCGGGTTACCTCGGAACCACGACCCCGTGTCTCCAGGGAGAGTCCCCATGCGCCGACGTACCGCTCACGCGCTGACCGCGACCGTGCTGACCGCCGCCGCGTTCACCGGCCCGGTCGCCGGTGCGGTCGCCGCTGCGGAACTCGGCATGGTGGGCTTCGCGCCCGGCGACTTCGCCGTGCTGGAGGTGTGGCCCAAGTCCGCCGCTCCCGGCGCCACCGTCACCGTGAACACCAACGCCTGCGGCAGCGGCAGCCACGCCGAGGGCGATGCCACCACGGTGGGCGGCGGCCGGTTCCGGCTGGTCCCGGGCACCCACAAGGAGGTGGTCGTGGGGCAGTTCCAGGTCGCCCACGGCACCCGCCCCGGCACCTACGGCATCGGCGCGACCTGCGCGAACGGCAAGTTCGCCACCGGCGACCTGGTCGTCACCGAACGCGGCCCGCAGGGCCACGTACAAACGGGGGTGGGCGGTGGCACGACCACCACCACCGACCCCTCCAAGATCGCGGCGGGAGTGGCAGTGCTGGCCGCCACCGCCGTCGGCGGTACCTGGCTCCTGCGTCGCCGGGCGAGCGGCACGCTGAGCTGACGGACGCCCACCGCGGCTCCGGCCGCGGTCCGACCGGTACCGCCCCCCGTCGCCCGCCCCGCGAGGTCCCCCCCGTTCGCGGGGCCGGGCGACGGCCTGTCACCCCGAAACGGAAGCCGAGGGGGTACGCATGGGTGGCGATTTCGGCGGCGCCCCGGGCCACGACCGGCAGCGCCGGCCCCCGCCCGCCCACCGCCCGGAACCGGGCGCACGCCCGCTGGGCCGGGCCGGCCGCACCCCGGTCGCCCGCCGCGGAGGGTTCGTCGCGCTCGCCGCCTGCATCGGCATCTGGCTCGTCACCAGCGGCTCCCGCGAGCCGGTCGGGCCGCCCCTGCCCTCCGCCGCCGAGGCCCTGACCGCCGCCGGAGCCACCGGCCCCGGTATCGCGCCGCTCCCCGGCTCCCCGCCCACCCGGATCCGGATCCCCTCGATCCGCGTCGACGCCCCGCTGACCGGGCTCGGCCTGGAGCCGGGCGGCAGCCTCGAAGTGCCCCCGCCCGCCCGGCGCGACCTGGCCGGCTGGTACCGCGACGGCACCACGCCGGGCGCCACCGGCACCGCCGTCATCGCCGGGCACGTGGACAACGCCGCCGGGCCGGCCGTCTTCTTCCACCTGGGCGCGCTGCACCGCGGGGCCGCCATCGAGGTCCCGCGCGCGGACGGCCGTACCGCCGTGTTCACGGTCCACGCGGTCGAGGTGTACGACGCCAAGGCCTTCCCCGACGCCCGCGTGTACGGGCCTTCGCGGCGCGCAGAGCTACGGGTGATCACCTGCGGCGGCGGTTTCTCCCCGCGCACGGGCTACCGCGGCAACGTGGTCGTCTTCGCCCACCTCACCGGGACGTACTAGGTCCGGTCCGCCGCTCAGCCCCACTGCTCGAGACCGAGCTTGATCACCAGCGCGCCCACCACCGTGAGCAGCACACCGCGGACGAAGCCGCTGCCCTTCTTGAGGGCCATGCCCGCGCCGATCATGCCGCCGGCCAGGTTGAAGACGGCCATCAGCGCGGCCAGCTGCCACAGCACCATGCCCTGGTAGGCGAACATCGCGAGCGCCCCGGCGTTCGTGCAGACATTGACGATCTTGGCGGTCGCGGAGGCGGTGACCAGGTCGAGGTGGAGCAGCGCGGTGAGGGCGAGCACGAGGAAGGTGCCGGTGCCGGGCCCGATGAGGCCGTCGTAGAAGCCGATGCCGAGGCCGGCCAGCCCGATGGCGAGCAGCACCCGCTGCCGGCTGACGGGCGAGGCGGACGGGGCGGTTCCGAAGCCCGGCCGGAAGAGCACGAAGCCGGCGACGACCACCAGCACGACCATGATCAGCGGGCGGAGCGCGTCCTTGCTGATGCCGCCGGCGAGCGCCGCGCCGCCCATCGAGCCCGCGAGGGCGGCGAGGCCGATGCGGACGGCGAGTTTCACGTCCACCGGGGCCTTGCGGACGTAGGTCACGGTCGCGCCCGCGGTACCGACGATGGCCACGGCCTTGTTGGTGCCGAGGACGGTGGCCGGGTGGGCGTTCGGCAGGCCGAGGAGCAGCGCCGGCAGGAGCAGCAGGCCGCCGCCGCCCACCACGGCGTCGATCCAGCCGGCCGCCGCGGCGGCCACGCACAGCATGATGATCATGGTCATTGATATGTCAGGCACCACTCGACCCTATGGACCTGTCCGGTGCAGGATCCATCAATCCCCGGAAACTTGCGCAAAGGTTGAGCTTTGCCGGGCGGGTACCCGGTCCGGGGCCACCGGAGCCGCCGGATTCACGACCGCCGTCAGAACGCTGGCGGCGAGCACGCCGGCCAGCCCCAGCCCCGCCGCCAGCCGCTGCGCCGGGGATACGGAGGCGAGCGCGGAGCGGCGGCGGTGCCGGCCCGGGGCGGGCACGGCGGCGGGGGCGGGCCCGGCGGCGGGCCCGGTGGCGGGCACGGACAGGGCGATGTGCAGCGGGTGACGCACGGCGCGGCGGGTCCTCTCGGAGTCGGTCAGAAGCTGAAGCACTCGGAATGGATCCGTCCGGCCGGCACCCCGGCCCGCAGCAGCGCCGCCCTGGTCGCCCCGGCCATCCCCGGTGGCCCGCACAGGTACACGTCGTGCTCGGAGAGGTCCGGCACCAGGGCGGCCAGCGCCCGCGGCGCCAGCGGATCGTAGGCGGCGTCCGAGGGCCCGAGCAGGTAGTGCAGCCCGGCCTGCCGCTCGGCGGCGATGGCCTCCAGCTCGGCGCGCAGCACCAGGTGCTCCTCGGCCCCGGCCCGGTAGAGGAGCGTGAGGTCCCCGGGGCCGCCGGGCAGCGTCTCGAACAGGGCCCGCATCGGGGTGATCCCGACCCCGCCCGCGATCAGCAGCACCTTGGGCCTGGTCCGCCGCGCGGCGGTGAGCGCCCCGAACGGCCCGGTGGCCAGCACCCGCGTGCCCGGGCGCAGCCGGCGGATCCGGCGGGAGTGGCCGCCGAGCCCCTTCACGGTGATCCGCAGCGTGTTCCCGCGGACCGGCGCGGACAGCGAGAACGGCAGGGCCGTGTGCCACAGCCTGCGCTGGAGGAACCGCCAGCGCAGGAACTGGCCCGGCTCCGCACGCAGTTCCGCGAGGTGCTCCCCGTACACGACGACGGAGACCACCCCGGGCCCCTCGACCCGCACCTCCCCGACCCGCAGCGCATGCCGCAGGGCCTGCCGTACGGGGACCACGGCCCGGTACCAGAGCAGCAGGACGCCGACCACCGTGTGGGCGAGGGCCCAGAACCAGGCGACGGCGGCGAGATCCGGCCCGGCGAGCTGGTGGCCGAAGGCCAGGGCGGCGGCGAGGTAGACGAGGAGGTGCACCCCGCGCCAGGTTTCGTGCGAGACCCGGCGGCGTACCGCCCGGGCGGAGGTCACGCCGACGGCGGCGAGGAGCACGGCCGCGGCCGCGGCGGCGGCGAGCGCGGGGTAGCCGAGCAGCTCCCGGACGGCGGAGACCACGTCGGTCCCCGCGTACACGGCGTATCCGAGCAGGGCGAAGAGCCCGTGCCCGAAGCAGAGCAGCAGCACGTGGCGGCCACCGAACGCGTGCCAGCGCGCGAGCCTGTCGGCACCCACCCCGTGCTCGACGGCCGGCACCCGGGCCATCAGGAACAGCATCACCAGCACCCCGTACCCGGCGAGCAGACCGGTCAGGTGCGCGGCGGTGGCGAACAGCGCGTCGGGCCGGGCAGAGGGCCGCACCTGCGCCGCCCACAGCAGGGCGACCACCCCCGCCCCGCCCAGGATCCCGCCCCTGACCCGCACCGCCGCATCTCGCATGCGGATCACGCTAAGCGTCGGAAAGCCCGTGGTGAGGGGGCTTAAGGCGGCCTTGAGGAAGGCCTCACGGACGCTTAACCCGGGCGCTGAGGGGGGCGTTCCCGACGGGTAACAGGAGCGATCCGGCGGGGAAACAGCGGGCGCGCACCCTCAGGGCATGACCTCGGAACAGCGTGTGGTGGTGATCGGCGGCGGCCTCGCGGGCCTGCGGCTCGCTGCGCGGCTGGGCGGTGACGCGGAGGTGACCGTTCTCGGCGAGGAGCCGCACGCCCCGTACAACCGGGTCCTGCTTGCCGAGGTCCTGGCGGGCCGGTACGCGCCGGAGGTCATCTCCCTCCCGGCGCCCGGCCCGGTACTGCGGCGGGGGGTGCGGGCGGTCCGCGTCGACCGCGCCGACCGGACGGTCCACTGCGACGACGGCGCGGCGCTGGCGTACGACACGCTGGTCCTGGCGACCGGCTCCAACCCGGTGCTCCCGCCCCTGCGCGGCCTGTTCGAGCCGGGCGGCCGGGAACTCCCCAACGGGGTGCACGCCTTCCGCACGATGGACGACTGCCTGGCCCTCTCGGCGACCGTACGCCCCGGGGTGCGGGCGGTGGTGATCGGCGGGGGCCTGCTGGGGGTCTCGGCGGCCCGCGCGCTGGCCGCTCGGGGCGCGCAGGTGGTCCTGGCCCAGCAGGCGGAGCGGCTGATGGAGCGCCAGCTGGACGCGGATGCCTCCGCCTTGCTGCACACCCACCTGACCGAGCTCGGCATCGAGATCCACACGGAGTGCCGGGTCCGCGGCCTGACGACTTCGCCGGCGTCCCCGCACCCGGACGGGTCGGGATCCCGCCGGGTAACCGGCGCGGAGCTCGCCGACGGGTATCGCCTCGATGCCGATGTCGTCGTCCTCGCCTGCGGCGTACGCCCCCGCACGGGCCTGGCCCAGGCCGCCGGTCTGGAGGTCCGCAAGGGCATCGTGGTCGACGACCACCTCCGCGCCGGCGACCCCCGCGTCCACGCCATCGGCGACTGCGCCGAGCACGCCGGCCAGGTGTACGGCCTGGCCGGCGCCGCCCTGGAGCAGGCCGACGCCCTCGCCGCCACCCTCACCGGCTCCCCCACGCAGTACACCGGCACCCGAGCCCTCACCCGCCTCACCCTCGGCGGAGCCGGAGACCCCTTCGACCTCGCCGCCTTCGGCGAGACGACCCCCCGCCCCGGCGACGACGTGGTCCGCCTCGCCGACGCCACCCGCCGGACCTACCGGACGGTCGTCGTCCGCGGCGACCGGCTCGTCGGCGGGGTCCTGCTGGGCGAGCTGTCCACCGTGGGCGCCCTCGCCCGCGGCTGGGCCGACGACGAGGACCTGAACAGCCTGTTCCACCTGCTCACCGACGACGGAGGCCACTGACGTGACCAAGCCCCTGCCCACGATCGTGCTCATCGGGCACGGCATGGTCGGCCAGCGCTACCTGGAGGCCCTCGCCGAGCGCGGTGCGACCCGGACCCACCGGATCACCGTGCTGTGCGAGGAGCCCCGGCCCGCCTACGACCGCGTGCACCTGACCTCGTACTTCTCCGGCAGCACCCCCGAGGACCTGTCCATGACCCCGGCCGGGTTCATGGAGGAGCACGGCATCGAACTCCACCTGGACGACCCCGCCGAGGACATCGACCGGGCGGCGCGCACCGTCACCTCCCGCTCCGGCCGGGTGTTCCCGTACGACGTGCTGGTCCTGGCCACCGGCAGCTACCCCTTCGTGCCGCCCATCCCCGGCAAGGAAGCCCCCGGTTGCTTCGTCTACCGCACCATCGAGGACCTCCTCGCCATCGAGGAGTACGCGAAGGGCCGCACCAGCGGCGCGGTCGTCGGCGGTGGTCTGCTCGGGCTCGAAGCCGCCGGCGCGCTCCAGGGGCTCGGGCTCGCCACCCGGATCGTCGAGTTCGCCCCGCGCCTGATGCCCGTCCAGGTCGACGACGGGGGCGGCGCGGCGCTGCTGCGCACCATCGAGTCCATGGGCCTCACCGTCCACACCGGTGTCGGCACCCAGGAGGTCGTGACCGGCGGGGACGGCCACGTCAGCGGGATGCGGCTGTCCGACGGATCCACCGTCGACACCGACCTCGTCGTCTTCTCCGCCGGCGTCCGCCCCCGCGACCAGCTGGCCCGCGCCGCGGGGCTGGAGGTCGGCGAGCGCGGCGGCATCGCGGTCGACGCCCGCTGCCGCACCTCCGACCCGCAGGTGTACGCCATCGGCGAGTGCGCCCTGGCCGTGGACGGCCGCGTCTACGGACTGGTGGCCCCGGGCTACGAGATGGCCGAGACCGCCGCCGAGGATCTGCTGGGCCGCGAGAAGGAGTTCACCGGAGCCGACCTCTCCACCAAGCTGAAGCTGCTCGGCGTGGACGTGGCCTCCTTCGGCGACGCCCACGGAACCGCCCCCGACAGCCTCGACGTCGTGTGGTCCGACTCCCGATCCGGCGTCTACAAGAAGCTGGTCGTCTCCCCCGACGGGGTCCTCCTCGGCGGGATCCTGGTCGGCGACGCGGACTCGTACGGCCTGCTGCGGCCGCTCACCGGCAGCGTCCCGCCCGTCGCCCCCGAGCAGCTGGTGCTGCCCGCCGGCGTCGGCGCGCCCGTCGCGCTCGGCCCGTCCGCGCTGCCCGACACGGCGGTGATCTGCTCCTGCCACAACGTCACCAAGAAGGCCATCACCGCCTGCGCCACCCTCCCCGAGGTCAAGAAGTGCACCAAGGCGGGCACCGGCTGCGGCAGCTGCATCAAGGTGATCGGGCAGCTGCTGCCCGCCGCCGCCGACAAGGGCCTGTGCGGCTGCTTCCCCTACACCCGCGCCGAGCTCTACGAGATCGTCCGCACCCTGCGCCTGACCTCGTACGAGCAGCTCCTCGACGGCCACGGCCGCCCGGAGGCGCGCGGCGGCGACGGCTGCGAGGTGTGCAAGCCCGCCATCGGCTCGATCATCGCCTCGCTCGCCCCGACGCTCGGCGCCAGCGGCTACGTCCTGGACGGGGAGCAGGCCGCCCTCCAGGACACCAACGACCACTTCCTCGCGAACCTGCAGCGCAACGGCTCCTACTCGGTGGTCCCGCGCATCCCGGGCGGTGAGATCACCCCCGACAAGCTGATCGTGATCGGCGAGGTGGCCCGGGACTTCGGCCTCTACACGAAGATCACCGGAGGTCAGCGGATCGACCTCTTCGGTGCGAGCGTGGACCAGCTCCCGCGGATCTGGGCGCGGCTCGTCGACGCCGGGTTCGAGTCCGGGCACGCCTACGGCAAGGCCCTGCGGACGGTGAAGTCCTGCGTGGGGCAGACCTGGTGCCGCTACGGGGTGCAGGACAGCGTGCGGATGGCCATCGACCTGGAGCTGCGCTACCGGGGGCTGCGCGCCCCGCACAAGCTGAAGTCGGCGGTCTCCGGCTGCGCCCGCGAGTGCGCGGAGGCGCAGAGCAAGGACTTCGGGGTCATCGCGACGGCGAGCGGCTGGAACCTGTACGTCGGCGGCAACGGCGGGGCCACCCCGCGCCACGCCGACCTCCTCGCCCAGGACCTGTCGGACGCGGAGCTGATCCGGCTGATCGACCGGTTCCTGATGTTCTACATCCGCACCGCCGACCGGCTGGAGCGGACCTCGACCTGGCTGGAGCGGCTGGAGGGCGGGCTGGACCACCTGCGGGACGTGGTCGTGCACGACTCGCTCGGGCTGTGTGCGGAGCTGGAGGCCCTCATGGCCGACCACGTGGCGCACTACCGCGACGAGTGGGCCGAGACGCTGGAGGACCCGGAGCGGCTGCGCCGGTTCGTGTCGTTCGTCAACGCGCCCGGCGCCCCCGACCCGACCGTGAAGTTCGTGCCCGAGCGCGACCAGGTCAAGCCCGACCTGGCCGTCCTGACGATCGGAGGAGTCCGATGACCGTGGAACTGAAGGTGGCGGAGGGCTGGCTGACGGTGTGCGAGCTCTCCGCGCTCACCCCCGGGCGGGGGGTCGCCGCCCTGCTGCCGGACGGGAGCCAGGCCGCGGTGTTCGTCGACCGCGCGGGGCGCCCGTACGCCATCGGCAACCAGGACCCCTTCACCGGGGCGCAGGTGCTCTCGCGGGGGCTGCTGGGGTGCGCGGCGGGCCGGCCGTTCGTGGCCTCGCCGCTGCTGAAGCAGCGCTTCGACCTGGAGTCCGGGCGCTGTCTGGACGACGAGGAGGTGGAGGTCCGCACCTACCCGGTGCGGACCGCCGCCACCTAGGGGGAGCCGCCGGCGCAGGCGCCCGTCAGCCCTGGACCATGGCCGGGTCCATCCACATGATCTCCCAGGTGTGGCCGTCGAGGTCGTCGAAGGCGCGGCCGTACATGACGCCGTGGTCCTGGGCGGGGCGGGGCTCGGTGGCCCCGGCCGCCAGGGCCCCGTCGACCAGCCGGTCGACCGCGGTGCGGCTCTCGGCGCTCAGGCACAGCAGCACCTCGGAGGTCGTGGTGGCGTCCGCGATGGCCTTGTGCGTGAAGTCCTTGTAGCGGGCCTCCGTGAGGAACATCGCGACGATGCTGTCGGTGATCGGCATGGAGGCGCAGTTCTCGTCGGTGAACTGGGCGTTGAAGGAGTAGCCGAGCTTCGCCCAGAAGGCCTTGGTGGCGTCGAGGTCCTTGACGGGCAGGTTCACGAAGATCATGGTGGCGGCGGACATCGGTCCCTCTTCTCTCGTGTCTTCTTCGCTGTCGTTGCTTTCGAGAGGTAGACCGGGGCGCCCCGGGAAACTCATCGCTTCCGGTGAAGTTTTTTTGAGATCTTCCGAAACCGCAGGTCAGGCCGCTGCCGAGCGGAGCTCCAGGGCCGCCAGCGGTACGAAGCCCAGCCCGTCCGCGCTCTCCAGCGAGGCGTCGGGACCGGCCAGCCGCTTGTGGAGGGTCAGCGCGATCCGCTCGCCCTGCGCCTTGGCGCGCTCCGCGTTCGGCCCGCGGTGCCGGCCGTCGATCGTCGCGTTCCACAGCTGCACCCAGCGCCCGAAGTCGGCGGCCGTCATCTCCCGCACCGAGTGCAGCGCGGCGTGCGGGGCGAAGGCGTTGCGCCGGTAGTCGGCCGTGCGGAAGAGGGCCCGCTCCCAGAAGTCGGTGATCCGCGGCAGGTGGACCTCCAGGTCCGTGCCCGCGATCTGCGTGAAGAACGGCCCGATCCGCGGGTCCGCGAAGGCGGCCGTGTAGAAGCGGCGCAGCACGACGTCGAGGTCGGCGCGGCCCGAGATGTCGTCGGCGGCAGTGTGGTTCATGGTTCCACCATCCTTCCCCACCGGAGCCCTTCCCAGGGGAGAAAGTCCCGCCGTATGTCCCGCTGCGGAATTCGTCGGGGAGGAATGGCGCGGCGATTGCCAGACCCCGACGTCGCCGAAGTCCCCAAAGACCCCGAAGACCCCGAAGACCCCGATGCCCCTGTGCCGGTCGCTCCGGCGTCATGCGGAATTGAGGTTCCGTCAACTCCGGACTCCTAGGTTCCTCCACGCGTGCGTACCCGCGTCCGACCGGACGCGGGGGCCCTCCCTCCTCCAGGAGTGACCGTGGAACGTCGTACCTTCCTGCGTGGCGCCGTCATCGGCTCGTCGGCCGCCGCCTTCGGTGGCACGTTGATGCACGGAGCCGCCTACGCGGCACCCGCCCAGCCCGGCCCCGGCCCGTACGGGGCCCTCGGCGCGGCGGACGCGAACGGCATCATGCTGCCCTCGGGTTTCAGCAGCCGGGTGATCGCCCGGTCGGGCCAGAGCGTCGGCGGCACCTCGTACGCCTGGCACAGTGCCCCCGACGGCGGCGCCTGCTTCGCCGACGGGACGGGCTGGATCTACGTGTCCAACTCGGAGATCAACCCCTCCGGCGGCGCGAGCGCCGTGAAGTTCAACTCCTCGGGCACGATCACCGGCGCCTACCGCATCCTCTCCAACACCCGGCAGAACTGCGCGGGCGGCAAGACCCCGTGGAACACCTGGCTGTCCTGCGAGGAGGTCAGCCTCGGCTACGTCTACGAGACCGACCCGTGGGGCGTGAACGCGGCCGTGCAGCGCCCCGCCCTGGGCAGGTTCAAGCACGAGGCGGCCGCCGCCGACCCGGTCCGCCAGGTGATCTACCTGACCGAGGACGAGACGAACGGCTGCTTCTACCGGTTCATCCCCACCACCTGGGGCAACCTCTCCTCCGGCACCCTTCAGGTCATGGTCGCCGGAAGCGGCACCTCCGGCTCCTTCACCTGGCAGAACGTGCCCGACCCCGACGGCTCCCCGACCACCACCCGCACCCAGGTCTCCGGCGCCAAGCACTTCAACGGCGGCGAGGGCTGCCACTACGCGAACGACACGGTCTGGTTCACCACCAAGGGCGACAACCGCGTCTGGCAGCTCAACCTCGCGAGCAGCACCTACGAGCTGGCCTACGACGACTCCCTCGTCGTGGGCGGGCCGGCCCCGCTGACGGGCGTGGACAACGTCACCGGGTCCTCGTACGGCGACCTGTACGTCGCCGAGGACGGCGGCAACATGGAGATCTGCCTGATCACCCCGGACGACGTGGTCGCCGTCTTCCTGCGGATCACCGGCCAGTCCTCCTCGGAGATCACCGGCCCGGCCTTCTCCCCCGACGGCACCCGCCTTTACTTCAGCAGCCAGCGCGGCACGAGCGGCAGCTCGACGGGCGGCATCACCTACGAGGTCACGGGCCCGTTCCGCACCTGACGGCCCGGCCGGGGGCAATTCCAGCCCCGCCGGCGTTTGAGGCGCGGGGCCCGGGGCGGAGCCCCGGCAACGGCGCCGCACCGCACCACCTGCCGCGGCCCCACGGGTTGTAACCCCCCCGGGCGCGGGACCCGCAAGATGC
>NZ_JBHUSC010000044.1:23915-61712 GCF_042673805.1 Streptomyces sp. NPDC057010
CCCACGCGCCCCCCCGGCGGGGGCAAACACCGCCCGCCCCGGGGTTGCGGGGCGGGGGGCGGGGGGCGCCCCCCCCGCAACGGCGCCGCACCGCACCACCTGCCGCGCCCCGACGGGTTGAACCCCGCCGGGGCGCGGCACCGTCATGAGGCGACCGCCCCACCCTTGAGCAGCGCAGCGCCCAGCGGCGTCACGGTGTGCAGCACGGCGTTCCCGTGCCGCAGCGTGGTCACCAGCCCCGCCTCCCGCATCACGCACGCGTGCTGGCTCGCCGAGGCCAGCGACACCCCGGCCCGGCGGGCCAGTTCGCTGGTGGTGGCCCCGTCCCCTATGGCCCGCAGGACCACCGACCGGGTGTGCCCCACCAGCTTGCCCAGGGTCCGGACCCGCTGCTCCTCCACCGCCGGGCGGGCCGCCTCGCCCCCCGTGGGCGCCGAGGCCAGCTGCGCGGCGGCCGGGTAGACCAGCACCGGCGGCAGCTCCGGGTCGTGCAGGGTCACCGCCGTACGCCGGCAGAAGAAGGACGGCTGGAGCAGCAGCCCGCGCCCCCGCAGCCGTACGTCCCGGTCGACGGGGTAGTCGCACTCCAGGACCGGGGCCCGCCAGCGCAGCATCGGCGGCAGCGAGGCCAGCAGCTCGTCCGCGCCCCCGTCCAGCAGGGCCCGGCCGCGGGCGGCCCGCTCGGCCTCGATCTGGGCCTGGATGTGGGTCCAGTACGGCTCCACGGCTGCGCGGTGGTAGCCGCGCAGCTCGCCCAGCAGCCTCGGCAGGTGCTTGGTCCCGCCGTCCAGGAACTCCCGTAGCCGCGGCGCGGGCGGCGCGCCCGCGGTCAGCAGCGACAGCTCGCGCCGGATCCGGTCGGGCCGGATCCCGCGCAGGGCGTCGAGCCCCACGTCCCACCCGTACCGGCCCTCGACCGGGGTGAGGAAATCGGGGAAATAACCCCTGCCCGGTATAAGCATACCGAGCATGCGTGTTTCACTATTCAACCTGCTCCGGGTTTCCGTCCGCCATTCACCGAACAACCGGGCGTCACGCCGGTCTCTTAAGCGATGAAAGCTGAGAATCGTTTCCCACAACGCATCGGGACGCCCTGCCATCCGTACGCGTGCCAGGTCCACTCCAGTGAAATGGATACGCAGCACCGAACCCCCACCTGTGCAACCGCAATCCCCCCGCCCCATGAGTATGCATGCCGTCACACGTGGTCACCACGCCCTTTCGGCCACAGTTGAAACCCCTTTCGGCAGGGGCGTGACAACCGAAATCCTGTACTCCGCCGGGCACACTCCGATGCGACCGAAACGCTCCGCGAAGGCCGTGGGGGGCTTTGCGGGGCCTGGCGGTCGGTCGCACCGGGAAGCGCCGACGTGCCCGGCAGAATGACAGCGGCGGTGGACGGGTGGGGATCCGTCCACCGCCTGCTGGCGTAAAGCTTCGTTGAACAACTGAGAAATAGGCGCGTCCGCCCTCGGGGGTCAGGGAACCCGGGGGCGGACGCGGTCTACTGGGCCCTTACGAGGGCCGCGGATCAGCGGCTGTCGCTGCCCTTCGCCTCGGCGGCCGCACGACCGGCCTCCAGGCGCGCCACCGGAATCCGGAAGGGCGAGCAGGAGACGTAGTCGAGGCCGACCTCGTGGAAG
The DNA here is from genome assembly GCF_042673805.1 of Streptomyces sp. NPDC057010. Lineage (NCBI taxonomy): Bacteria > Bacillati > Actinomycetota > Actinomycetes > Kitasatosporales > Streptomycetaceae > Streptomyces > Streptomyces sp. NPDC057010. The sequence goes on from NZ_JBHUSC010000044.1 coordinate 25,559, forward strand.
AAGTGGACGGACTCGGGGTCACCGCCGTGCTCGCCGCAGACGCCGAGCTTGAGGTCGGGGCGGGTGGCCCGGCCCTGCTTGACCGCGTGGCGCACGAGCGAGCCGACGCCGTCCCGGTCGATGGTCTCGAAGGGCGAGACCCCGAAGATGCCCTTCTCCAGGTACGCGGTGAAGAAGCTGGCCTCGACGTCGTCGCGGGAGAAGCCCCACACCGTCTGGGTCAGGTCGTTCGTACCGAAGGAGAAGAACTGCGCCGCCTCGGCGATCTGGGCGGCCGTCAGCGCGGCGCGCGGCAGCTCGATCATCGTGCCGATGGTCAGCTTGAGGTTGGTGCCGGTGGCGGCCTCGACCTCGGCGATGACCTGGTCGGCCTCCTCGCGGACGATCTCCAGCTCCTGGACGGTGCCCACGAGCGGGATCATGATCTCGGCGCGCGGGTCGCCCTTGGCGTTCTTGCGCTCGGCCGCGGCCTCGGCGATCGCCCGTACCTGCATGGCGAACAGACCGGGGATGACCAGGCCCAGGCGGACACCGCGCAGACCCAGCATCGGGTTCTGCTCGTGCAGCTTGTGGACGGCCTGGAGCAGGCGCAGGTCGTTCTCGTTGGCGTCCTTGCGGGACTCGGCGAGGGCGACGCGCACCGAGAGCTCGGTGATGTCGGGCAGGAACTCGTGCAGCGGCGGGTCGAGCAGGCGGACGGTGACGGGCAGGCCGTCCATCGCCTCGAACAGCTCGATGAAGTCCTTCTTCTGCAGCGGCAGGAGGGCACTGAGTGCCTCCTCGCGCTCCTGGTCCGTGTCGGCGAGGATCAAGCGCTCGACCATCTCGCGGCGCTCGCCGAGGAACATGTGCTCGGTGCGGCACAGGCCGATGCCCTGGGCGCCGAAGCGGCGGGCGCGCAGCGCGTCCTCGGCGTTGTCGGCGTTGGCGCGCACCCGCAGCCGGCGGACGCGGTCCGCGTAGGCCATGATCCGGTGCACGGCGCCGACGAGCTCGTCGGCGTCGTCGGCGCCGGCGTGCATGCGGCCCTCGAAGTACTCGACGACCGGGGACGGTACGACGGGTACCTCACCGAGGTACACCTTGCCGGTGGAGCCGTCGATGGAGACGACGTCGCCCTCTTCGATGACCGTCTCGCCGACCGTCATGCGGCGGCGCTTGGTGTCGACGTCGAGCTCCTCGGCGCCGCAGACACAGGTCTTGCCCATGCCGCGGGCGACGACGGCGGCGTGCGAGGTCTTGCCGCCGCGCGAGGTCAGGATGCCCTCGGAGGCGATCATGCCGTCCAGGTCGTCCGGGTTGGTCTCGCGGCGGATCAGGATGACCTTCTCGCCGGAGCGGGACCACTTGACGGCCGTGTAGGAGTCGAAGACGGCCTTGCCGACCGCCGCGCCCGGGGAGGCGGCGATGCCGCGGCCGAGCAGCTCGGTCTTGGCGTCCTCGTCGAAGCGCGGGAACATCAGCTGCGCCAGCTGGTGGCCGGTGACGCGCTGGAGCGCCTCGGCCTCGGTGATCAGGCCCTGGTCGACGAGCTGGGTGGCGATGCGGAAGGCGGCGCCGGCGGTGCGCTTGCCGACACGGGTCTGGAGCATCCACAGCTGGCCGCGCTCGATGGTGAACTCGATGTCGCAGAGATCCTTGTAGTGGGTCTCCAGCGTCGTCATGATCGTCATGAGCTGGTCGTACGAGGCCTTGTCGATGGCCTCCAGGTCCGCGAGGGGCACGGTGTTGCGGATGCCCGCGACGACGTCCTCGCCCTGGGCGTTCTGCAGGTAGTCGCCGTAGACGCCGGCGTGGCCGCTGGCCGGGTCACGGGTGAAGGCGACGCCGGTGCCGGAGTCGGGGCCCAGGTTGCCGAAGACCATGGAGCAGATGTTGACCGCGGTGCCGAGGTCGCTCGGGATGCGCTCCTGGCGGCGGTACAGCTTGGCGCGGTCGGTGTTCCACGAGTTGAAGACCGCCTCGACGGCGAGGTCCATCTGCTCGCGGGCGTCCTGCGGGAAGGGGCGGCCGGCCTCCTTCGCCACGATCTTCTTGAAGCGCGTGACCAGCTTCTTCAGGTCGGCGGCGTCGAGGTCGGTGTCGACGGTGACCTTCTTGGCGGCCTTGGCCTCGTCGAGGGCGTCCTCGAAGAGCTCGCCCTCGACGCCGAGGACGGTCTTGCCGAACATCTGGATCAGGCGGCGGTACGAGTCCCACGCGAAGCGCTCGTCACCGGACTGGGAGGCGAGGCCGGTGACCGACTTGTCGGAGAGGCCGATGTTGAGGACGGTGTCCATCATGCCCGGCATCGAGAATTTGGCGCCGGAGCGCACGGAGACCAGCAGCGGGTCGTCCGACTGGCCGAGCTTCTTGCCCATCTTCGACTCGAGGGCGGCAAGGTGGGCGCTGACCTCGTCGCGCAGCGCGGCCGGGGCCGTACCGCTCTCCAGGTAGACCTTGCAGGCCTCGGTGGTGATGGTGAAGCCGGGAGGGACCGGGAGACCCAGGTTGGTCATCTCGGCGAGGTTGGCTCCCTTGCCGCCGAGAAGGTCCTTGAGGTCGCGGTTGCCCTCGGTGAAGTCGTAGACGAACTTCTGATCTTTGTTTTCCGACACGGGTCTCGACTCCTCGAGGCTCGGTGGCTGCCCTGACGGCCAGGAACATACCCAGATCGAAGGCTTATGGGTATGTCCACTTGGTCGACATGCGGCTGTAACCACCCGTGCGCCACCAGATCGAAAGTAACTCACGAGTAATGAGAATCTACGAAAAGCCTTCACGTCCCGAAGGGAGAGGGACCCAGAAGGGCCTGCTCACGCTCGGATGAGCGATCATCGATACATTTGCGTTCAAGTCTTGAACGAACAAAGGGTGGCACCCAGTGCCACCCTTTGAAAGTCTTACCCGTGACTTTGGCGCTCATCTGAGCGAAACCTCAATCATGCGTGGCGTATATCACGCAACACGGAGGGCGATTTGTCAGCCTCCGGAGGTGTCCAGTTCGGCGTCCTCGCTCACGCCCGCGCAGTCGTACGGATCCTTCAACCAGCCGTCCGGCAGGACAACTCGGTTGTTTCCGGACGTCCGACCCCGCGGACCGTCCGCGCTCTCGGGCCACGCCTGATCCAAGTCGAGCTCGCTCAGATGAGCGTCCAGTTCGGCCAGGGAAGAGGTGACCGCGAGCTTCTTGCGCATCTCGGAACCCACCGAGAATCCCTTGAGGTACCAGGCCACGTGTTTACGGAAGTCGATCACCCCGCGCGCCTCGTCGCCGATCCACTCCCCCAGCAGCTGCGCGTGGCGGTGCATGGTGCCCGCGACCTCGCGCAGCGTCGGCTTGTGGAAGTCCTCCGGGCGACCCTCGAAGGCCGCCACGAGGTCGTTGAACAGCCACGGCCGCCCCAGGCAGCCGCGACCGACGACCACGCCGTCGCAGCCCGTCTCGCGGACCATGCGCAGCGCGTCCTCCGCGCACCAGATGTCGCCGTTGCCGAGGACCGGGATCTCCGGCACGTGCTCCTTGAGCCGCGCGATGGCGTCCCAGTCGGCGGTGCCGCCGTAGTGCTGGGCGGTGGTGCGGCCGTGCAGGGCTATCGCGGTGACCCCCTCCTCGACGGCGATCCGGCCGGCGTCGAGGTAGGTGAGGTGGTCGTCGTTGATGCCCTTGCGCATCTTCATGGTCACCGGCAGGTCGCCGGCGCCCGCGACGGCCTCGCGCAGGATGGCGCGCAGCAGGTTCCGCTTGTAGGGCAGGGCCGAGCCGCCGCCCTTGCGGGTGACCTTGGGGACCGGGCAGCCGAAGTTCAGGTCGATGTGGTCGGCGCGGTCCTCCTCGACGATCATGCGGACCGCCTTGCCGACGGTCGCCGGGTCGACCCCGTACAGCTGGATCGAGCGCGGCTTCTCCGTTTCGTCGAAGTGGATCAGCTGCATGGTCTTCTCGTTGCGCTCGACCAGGGCGCGGGTCGTGATCATCTCGCTCACGAACAGCCCCTTGCCGCCCGAGAACTCGCGGCAGAGGGTACGGAACGGGGCATTGGTGATACCGGCCATGGGCGCGAGCACCACCGGGGGCTGCACGGTGTGCGGGCCGATCGCGAGGGGCGGGGGGAGCGTGGTCATCCGCCCATTGTCCCGCATGCCGGGGTGGTGGGGCAGACGTACGATCGGCGGCATGATCGAGCCGAGTCAGCCGAGCCAGCCGAGCCGCCGGCAGCGCGTGATCGTCCTGGCGATCTGCTGCATCAGCCTGCTGATCGTCAGCCTCGACAACACCGTCCTCAACGTCGCGCTGCCCTCGATGCGGCGCGACCTGAACGCCTCCGTCTCGGGCATGCAGTGGACGATCGACGCCTACACCCTCGTGCTGGCCTCGCTGCTGATGCTCATGGGCTCGACGGCGGACCGGATCGGGCGCCGCAAGGTCTTCGTCGCCGGACTGGTGCTCTTCACCGCCGGCTCCCTGCTGTGCTCGCTCGCCCCCACCCTGGACTGGCTCGTCGTCTTCCGCATGGTCCAGGCGGTCGGCGGCGCCATGCTCAACCCGGTGGCGATGTCGATCATCACCAACACGTTCACGGATCCCGCGGAACGGGCGCGGGCCATCGGCGTGTGGGGCGCGGTCGCGGGCATCTCCATGGCCGCCGGTCCCCTGATCGGCGGGCTGCTGGTGGACTCCGTCGGCTGGCGCTCCATCTTCTGGGTCAACCTGCCGATCGGCCTGGCGGCGCTCGCGCTGACCCTGCGCCACATCCCCGAGTCGCGGGCGGCGCGGGCGCGGCGGGCGGATCCGGTGGGGCAGCTGCTGGTCATGGTGCTGCTGGGCTGTCTGACGTACGGGATCATCGAGGCGCCGGCCGCGGGCTGGCGCTCGCCGCTGATCATGGGGTGCGCCCTGGCGGCCGCGGCCGCGCTGGCGGGGCTGCTGGTGTACGAGCCCCGGCGCCGGGAGCCGCTGATCGACTTCCGGTTCTTCCGCAGCGTCCCCTTCAGCGGGGCGACCGTGATCGCGGTCAGCGGCTTCGCCGGAATGGCCGGGTTCCTCTTCCTCAACACCCTGTACCTGCAGGACGAGCGGGGGCTGGACGCGCTGCACGCCGGGCTCTACATGCTGCCGATGGCGGCGCTGACCATGCTCGTCGCGCCCTTCTCGGGGCGGCTGGTGGGCAGCCGGGGGCCGCGGCTGCCGCTGCTGGTCGCGGGCGCCGCGATGGCCGCGAGCGGCCTGCTCTTCGCCGCGTTCGGGGCCGAGACCTCCACGCCGCTGCTGTTCGCCGGGTACGTGCTGTTCGGGCTCGGCTTCGGCATGCTCAACGCCCCGATCACCAATACGGCCGTCTCCGGGATGCCGCGTTCCCAGGCGGGTGTGGCGGCGGCCATCGCCTCCACCAGCCGGCAGACCGGCAGCACGCTGGGCGTCGCGATCGTCGGCGCGGTCCTGGCGGCGGGCCTGGCGGAGGGCTCCGACTTCGCCGGCGCGACCGGCCCGGCCTGGTGGATCATCACGGCCTGCGGCCTGCTGGTCCTGGCGGTGGGCGCCGCATCGAGCGGCCCCTGGGCCCGCTCGACGGCAGCCCGCACGGCCCAGTCCCTGGACCCCGCCACGGCCCAGGCCCCGGCGGACGCCTGACCCACAGGCCACGCCCACGCTTGAGGCGCGGCCCATCCGGTCCCGCCGGGCACATCCGCTCCCGGCTCGGCCCATCCGCTCCCGGCCGGTCACATCCACCTTCGACCGGTCGCATCCAGCCTCGGCTGGGCAAAATCAGCCTCGCCGGCGTTTGAGGCGCGGGGTCCGGGGCGGAGCCCCGATCTGTGACCCGCACCCACCCAGCCACGCCAGGGCAGCGCCCCGGCGGCGCCGACTACTCCTGGCAGTCGAAATCGTCGGCGTGGGTGTCGATCCGCGCCAGCAAGCCCCTCAGCACGGCCCGGTCCCCCTCGGAGAGCCCGGCGAACAGCCCCTGCTCGACCGCGTCGAGCGCCGCGTTCGTCTTGCCCAGCGCGGTCGCTCCGGCCTCGGTGATGGCCACGTTGTGGCGGCGGCGGTCCGCCGGGTCCCGGCGGCGTTCGGCCAGGCCGTCGCCCTCCAGGTCGTTCAGGATCCCCACGAGCACGCTCGGGTCCACCTCCAGCCGCTCGGCGAGCGCCCGCTGGCTGATGGGGCCGTCCTCCAGGTGCATCAGCGTCATCGCGTGCCGCGGCGTGAGCCCGGCCGTGCTGAGCGCCTTCTTCATCCGGGTCTGCGTGACCGATCCGTGCCAGGCCAGCAGCAGGCCCAGCCGCTGCGGGGGGTGCGATCCGTCCTGATCTGCCGTCATGTCCACATCGTAGCAATCGGGAAATGATTGCATTGGAGATATCGTTGATGCTATTCAATGATTCGTCGTCATCGACCGTTGACCATCGGAGATCATCATGTTCCTCGCCTACGCCGTCGTCGGCGGGCTGCTCGCCCTCGTCCTCACCGCCTCCGCCACCCTCACGCTCCAGCGCAACGACCAGATCGTGGCCAACATGCAGAAGGTCCAGGTCCCCGACTCCTGGCTGCCACGCCTGGCCGGACTCAAGGCCGCCGGCGCGATCGGCCTGGTGGCGGGCTTCTGGATCACCCCGCTCGGCGTGGCGGCGGCCGTCGGCGTGACCCTCTACTTCATCGGCGCGGTCATCTCGCACCTGCGCGTCAAGGACTACGAACTCGCCCCGGCCGCCGTCCTCACCCTGATCGCGGCCGCGGCCCTGATCCTGCGGGCCCTGTCGTAGCCGCCTCCACACTGACGGGTGACAGATATTGAAATCTGTCACCCGTCATGCCATTCTCGTTCCATGAACACGAACGAGAACGTCATCACGGCCCCGGCCCACCGAAAGCTCGGCACCGGCCCGACCGTCTTCCCGCTCGGCCTCGGCTGCATGGGGATGTCCGCCCTCTACGGAGAGGCCGACCGCGCCGAGTCCCTCGCGACCATCCACGCCGCCCTCGACGCGGGCGTCACCCTGCTGGACACGGGCGACTTCTACGGCATGGGCCACAACGAACTGCTGATCAACGAAGCCCTGCGCACGGCGCCCGCGGCGGCCCGCGAGCAGGCGCTGACCAGCGTCAAGTTCGGCGCGCTGCGCACGGTCGAGGGCGGCTTCACCGGCTATGACGGCCGGCCCGAGGCCGTCAAGAACTTCCTGGCCTACTCGCTCCAGCGGCTCGGCCGGGACCACATCGACGTCTACCGGATCGCCCGCGTGGACCCGGAGGTGCCGATCGAGGAGACCGTCGGCGCCATCGCCGAGGCGGTCCAGGCCGGGCACGTCCGCCACATCGGGCTCTCCGAGGTCAGCGCGGACACCCTGCGCCGGGCCGCCGCCGTGGCCCCGATCGCGGACCTCCAGATCGAGTACTCGCTCATCTCCCGCGGCATCGAGGACGAGATCCTGCCGACCGCCCGCGAGCTCGGCATAGGCATCACCGCGTACGGGGTGCTCTCCCGCGGACTCATCAGCGGCCACTTCACCCGGGACCGCGCCCTGACCCCGGGCGACTTCCGCGGCATGAGCCCCCGCTTCCAGGGGGGCAACCTCGACCGCAACCTCGATCTGGTCGACGCCCTGCGCAAGGTCGCGGAGGACAAGGGCGTGAGCGTGGCCCAGACCGCCATCGCCTGGGTGCTCTCGCGCGGCGAGGACATCGTGCCGCTGGTGGGCGCCCGGCGCCGGGACCGGCTCGCCGAGGCGCTGGGCGCCCTGGAGATAACGCTGAGCAGCGCCGACCTGGCCGCCATCGAGGAGGCAGTGCCCGTGGGCGCCGCGGCCGGCGAGCGGTACCCGGCGGCCCAGATGGCCCACCTCGACAGCGAACACTGAGCTGACGGTACGGTCGTCCCATGCCACCCGCTGCTGCCGAGCCCCTGACACCCGAGCGCATCCTCGAAACCACCGAGGAGGTGCTGCGCCGCTTCGGCCCCACCAAGGCGACCGTGGTGGACGTGGCCCGCGCCCTGGGCGTCAGCCACGGCAGCGTCTACCGGCACTTCCCGTCGAAGGCGGCGCTGCGGGAGGCCGTCACGGACCGCTGGCTCGCCAAGAGCGTCGTCATGCTGGAGGAGATCACCTCGGCGCCCGCCGAGAGCGCCCCCTCCAAGCTGGAGGCGTGGCTGGAGGCCCTCTTCGAGGCCAAGCGCCACAAGGCCGGCGACGACCCCGAGCTGTTCGCCACCTACACCGTGCTGCTCGCCGAGAACAGCGGGATCGTGGACCACCACCTGACCGAGCTGATCGACCAGTTGGGCCGGATCATCTCCGAGGGAGTCGAGGCGGGCTCGCTCGCCGCCGCCGACGTGCCGGCCGCCGCCCGCGCGGTCTTCGACGCCACCGGGCGTTTCCACGACCCGCAGTACGCGGCCGACTGGCTCTCGCCCACGATCTTCACGGAGTTCGAGGCGGTCACCTCGCTCATCATCCGGGGTCTGCGCGCCTGACGCGGAGCCCGGGCCGACTGTCCGGAAGCTGCCGGTCCGGTCGGCTTGGTGATCATTTTAGTGCGCTCGGCTTGTACATGTCAGGGCATTGTCCATACCGTCCCCCTACCGCACTCATCAGGCACGTTCCAGGGGGAACCTTGTCCGCCCAAGTAGCACGACCCGAACCTCCCGCACGCTCCGGCGCCGCCACCGCCCTCGGCTGGATCCTGACCATCGGCCTCAATGTGGTCGCGCCGATCATCACCTACAACACGCTCGTCGACGACCACGGCTGGAGCGAGTTCTCCGCACTGCTCGTCAGCAGCGCCTGGCCGGTGCTCGACAGCGCGATCAGCGTGGCCTGGCGGCGCAAGCTCGACGAGTTCGCCATCGTCACCCTGGTGTTCATGGTGATCACAGCCGTGGTCTCGCTCATCGGCGCCCACTCCGCCCGCGCCCTGCTGATCAAGGACTCGGGTGTGACCGGGCTGTTCGGGCTGCTCTGCCTGGGCACCCTGCTCGCACCCCGCCCGCTGATGTTCTACTTCGGCCGCAAGTTCGCGACCGACGGCACCCCGGAGAGCACCGCCTGGTGGAACGGCCTCTGGCAGTACGAGGGCTTCCGGACCACGATGAACCGGATGACCTTGGTCTGGGGCGTCGCGTACGTCATCGAGGCCGTCGTCCGCATCGTCCTGGCGTACACCCTGAGCACCAAGACCATGGTGACCGTCAGCCCGATCATGATCTACGGGGTGCTCGGCGCACTCGGCGTGTGGACCGCCATGTACGGCAAGCGCTCGCAGGCCGAAGGCGAGCGCCGCGCCGCGGCTCAGGCCGCGGAGAACCCGGCGGCCTGAGGCCGCTTCCACGCGGAAAGACCGGTGGCCCGGTGCGCACATCACGCACCGGGCCACCGGTCTTTGGAGCCGGGCGAACCTAGCAGCCGAGCAGACGGCTGCCGAGGTAGCTCTGGATCTGGTCCAGGGAGACGCGCTCCTGCTTCATGGTGTCGCGCTCGCGCACGGTCACCGCGTTGTCGTCCAGGGTGTCGAAGTCGACGGTGACGCAGAACGGCGTACCGATCTCGTCCTGGCGGCGGTAGCGGCGGCCGATGGCGCCCGCGTCGTCGAACTCGATGTTCCAGTTCTTGCGCAGGTCGGCGGCGAGGCCCTTGGCCTTCGGCGACAGCTTCTCGTTGCGGGACAGCGGCAGCACCGCGACCTTGACCGGCGCCAGGCGCGGGTCGAGGCGCATGACGGTGCGCTTCTCCATGACGCCCTTGGCGTTGGGGGCCTCGTCCTCGTTGTACGCGTCGAGCATGAAGGCGAGCATCGCGCGGTTCACACCGGCCGCCGGCTCGATGACGTACGGGGTGTAGCGCTCGCCGGCCTCCTGGTCGAAGAAGGTCAGGTCCTGGCCGGAGGCGGCGGAGTGCGCCTTGAGGTCGAAGTCGGTGCGGTTGGCCACGCCCTCGAGCTCGGAGAACTCGTTACCACCGAAGTTGAAGCGGTACTCGATGTCGGCGGTGCGCTTCGAGTAGTGGGACAGCTTCTCCTTCGGGTGCTCGTACCAGCGGATGTTCTCCTCGCGGATGCCGAGGTCGCGGTACCAGTTCCACCGCTCCTGCATCCAGTACTCCTGCCACTGCTCGTCCTCGCCCGGCTTGACGAAGAACTCCATCTCCATCTGCTCGAACTCGCGCGTGCGGAAGATGAAGTTGCCCGGCGTGATCTCGTTGCGGAAGGACTTGCCCATCTGCGCGATGCCGAACGGGGGCTTCTTGCGCGAGGCGACCTGCACGGTGGCGAAGTTGGTGAAGATGCCCTGGGCGGTCTCGGGGCGCAGGTACGCCTTGGAGCCGGTGTCCTGGGTCGGGCCGAGGTGGGTCTCCAGCATGCCGGAGAACTGCTTGGGCTCGGTGAACTGGCCCTTCACACCACAGTTGGGACAGTTGACGTCCGCCAGACCGTTGGCGGGCAGGCGGCCGTGCTTGGCCTCGTACGCCTCTTCCAGGTGGTCGGCGCGGTGGCGCTTGTGGCAGGAGGTGCACTCGGTCAGCGGGTCCGAGAAGGTCGCGACGTGGCCGGAGGCCACCCAGACCTCGGGGGCCAGGATCACGGACGAGTCGATACCGACGATGTCCTCACGCCCGGTGACCATCGCCTTCCACCACTGGCGCTTGATGTTCTCCTTGAGCTCGACACCGAGCGGGCCGTAGTCCCAGGCAGCCCTGGAGCCGCCGTAGATCTCACTGCAAGGGAAAACGAAGCCACGGCGCTTGCTCAGGCTGACGATGGTATCGATCTTGTCGGCGGCCACGGTGCTCTCTTCATTACGAGGACGAACGGCGAATGCCTCAGGTTACCGGCGCCCGCACCCCCCCTTTCAAATCGGATACCCCTTCCACGGCCGCGGCCCGGCCCTCCCACCTGGGTTTTTGACAATCGTTTCCATCTTTGATGAAAATGGATGTCATGAACGTACGACGCCTCATACCCGCAGCCGCCCTCGCCGGAGCCGTCGCCCTCGGCGCCACGGCCCTCACCGCCTGCTCCGGAGCCAGTGCCGCCGGCGGCAAGGACGGCAAGCTCGACGTGATGGCGTCCTTCTACCCGATGCAGTTCCTCGCCGAGCAGATCGGCAAGGACCACGTGAAGGTCGACACCCTGACCAAGCCGGGCGTCGAACCGCACGACCTGGAGATCACCCCGAAGCAGACCGGGCAGCTCGGCGAGGCCGACGTGGTCCTCTACCTCAAGAGCCTGCAGCCCGCCGTCGACAAGGCCGTCGCCCAGTCCGGCGTGAAGAACGTCGTCGACGCCGCCACCCTCACCAGGCTGGAGGCGCACGGCACCTCCGGCCACGACCACGCGGCCGAGGAGGGCCACGGGGCCGAGGGCCACGACCACGACCACGGCCACGGCGAGGCCGGCGAGGACCCGCACATCTGGCTCGACCCCGCCAAGTACGCCGAGGTCGCCCAGGGCGTCGGTAAGGCGCTGGAGAAGGCCGACCCCGACCACGCCGCGGACTACAGGAAGAACACCGACGAGCTCGTCGCCAAGCTGACCGCGCTGGACACCGAGTTCAAGGACGGCCTGAAGAACACGGCCTCCAAGACCTTCATCACCACCCACTCCGCCTTCGGCTACCTCGCCGAGCGCTACGGCCTGGACCAGGAGGGCATCTCCGGCCTCGACCCCGAGTCCGAGCCCAGCCCGGCCCGGATCAAGGAGATCCAGGAGATCGCGAAGAAGGAGAATGTCTCCACGGTGTTCTTCGAGACCCTGGCCAGCGACAAGACGGCCAAGACCCTCGCCGCCGACACCGGCCTGAAGACCGACGTCCTCGACCCGCTCGAGGGAATCACCGACAAGTCCCAGGGCGCTGACTACTTCGAGGTCATGCGGTCCAACCTGAAGAACCTCCAGAAGGCGCTCGGAGCCAAGTAATGACAGCAGCAGCAACGGAGGCGCGAGCCATGCAGTCCACGCCCCTGCCCGACGGGGACCAGCCCGTCATATCCCTGCGCGGGGCCGCGGCCTCGCTCGGCTCGCGCCCCGTGCTGCGCGGGATCGACCTCACCGTCCGCCGCGGTGAGGTCGTCGCGCTGCTCGGAGCCAACGGCTCCGGCAAGTCCACCGCCGTGCGCGCCGTCGTCGGCCAGGTGCCGCTCTCCGGCGGCGCGCTGTCGCTCTTCGGCACCGACTTCAAACGCTTCCGCGACTGGTCGCGCATCGGGTACGTCCCGCAGCGCACCACCGCCGCCAGCGGCGTCCCGGCCACGGTCCGCGAGGTCGTCTCCTCCGGCCGTCTGGCCCGCTCGCGCTTCGGGATCCTGCGCAAGGCGGACAAGGCCGCCGTCGAGCGCGCACTGGCCCTCGTCGACATGGACGCACACGCCGACGCCTCGGTCAACGCCCTGTCCGGCGGTCAGCACCAGCGCGTGCTCATCGCCCGGGCGCTCGCCGTCGAGCCGGAGCTCCTGATCATGGACGAGCCGATGGCGGGCGTGGACCTGGCCAACCAGGAGGTCCTGGCGAACGCCCTGCGCGAGCAGGTCGCCGCCGGCGCCACCGTCCTCCTGGTCCTGCACGAGCTGGGCCCGCTGGAGCCCCTGATCGACCGGGCGGTCGTCCTGCGCGACGGCTGCGTCGTCCACGACGGCCCGCCGCCGGAGGCCGTCGGCCAGCACGCCCTGCCCGGCCACGACCACGTACACCCCCACGCGGCGCACGACGCCGAGCCCCTGCGGACGGGACTGCTGAGCTGATGGACCTCCTGAACTACGCCTTCATGCAGCGCGCGCTGATCGCCGCCGCGCTGGTCGGCATCACGGCCCCCGCCATCGGCACGTACCTCGTCCAGCGCCGCCAGGCCGTCATGGGCGACGGCATCGGGCACGTGGCCATGACCGGTGTCGCGCTCGGCTTCCTGTTCAACGCGAGCCCGGTGTGGATGGCCACCCTGGTCGCCGTCATGGGCGCGGTCGGCATGGAGCTCATCCGCTCCCGCGGCAAGACCAGCGGCGACATCGCCCTGGCCATGCTCTTCTACGGCGGCCTGGCCGGCGGCGTCATGATCATCAACCTGGCGCCGGGCGGCTCCACCGCCAATCTGACCAGCTACCTCTTCGGCTCCATCACGACCGTGTCGGCCGAGGACATCACGGCCGTGGTGATCCTCGCCGCGTTCGTCATCGCCGTCACCCTGGGCCTGCGCCGCCAGCTGTTCGCCGTCTGCCAGGACGAGGAGTTCGCCCGGGTCACCGGCCTGCCGGTGCGCGCCCTGAACCTGCTGATGGCGGTCACCGCCGCCGTCACCGTCACCGTGGCCATGCGGATCGTGGGCCTGCTGCTGGTCAGCGCCATGATGGTGATCCCCGTCGCCGCCTCCCAGCGGGTCACCCGCGGGTTCACCGGGACCCTGACCGTGGCCATGGTCATCGGCGTGCTGGTCTCGCTGTCCGGCACGGTGACCACGTACTACATCGACGCCCCGTCCGGCGGGACCATCGTGCTGCTCGCCATCGGCGTCTTCATGGTGATGACGGCGCTCTCCACCCCGCTGGCCCGGCGCCGCGCCAGAGCCGCCCGTGCGGCCGAGGAGGTCTGCACGCGGGACGATGTGAAGGTCTAGCGGGCTGGCACAATGGCCGCAGGCCGATACGAGGAGGAACCGGTGGCGACTGCGCCTGGCGAGATGAATACCGCGCCAGTACGAGGACGATCCACCCGGCAGCGGGCCGCCGTGGCGGCGGCACTGGACGAGGTGGACGAGTTCCGCAGCGCCCAGGAGCTCCACGACATGCTCAAGCACCGTGGCGACTCCGTGGGCCTGACCACGGTGTACCGCACCCTCCAGTCGCTCGCCGACGCCGGCGAGGTCGACGTCCTGCGCACCAGCGACGGCGAGTCCGTCTACCGGCGCTGCTCCACCGGGGACCACCACCATCACCTGGTCTGCCGCAAGTGCGGCAAGGCCGTCGAGGTGGAGGGCCCGGCCGTGGAGAAGTGGGCGGAGTCCATCGCGGCCGAGCACGGCTACGTGAACGTCGCCCACACGGTGGAGATCTTCGGCACCTGCGCCGACTGCGCCGCCGCGGGCTGACCCTCGGCAGCGTCCCGGAGGTCAGCCGGGACGCCGCGGACGCGCCCGTCAGCCCGTGGGGGCCTCGGGCTGGTTCGGGACGGCGCCGCCGAAGCGGCGGTCGCGCTGCGCGTACTCCAGGCAGGCCGCCCACAGGTTGCGGCGGTCGAAGTCCGGCCACAGCACGTCCTGGAAGACCATCTCGGCGTACGCGCTCTGCCAGATCAGGTAGTTGGAGGTGCGCTGCTCGCCGCTGGGCCGCAGGAACAGGTCCACGTCCGGCATGTCCGGGTAGTACATGTACTTCGCGAAGGTCTTCTCGTTGACCTTCGACGGGTCCAGCCTGCCGGCGGCGACATCGCGGGCGATGGCCTGCGCCGCGTCCGCGATCTCCGCGCGTCCGCCGTAGTTCACGCAGAAGTAGAGGGTCATCGCGTCGTTGTCGACGGTCTGCTCCTGGGCCACCTGGAGCTCCTGGACGACCGACTTCCACATCTTCGGCATGCGGCCGACCCAGCGGATGCGGATGCCCAGTTCGTTCATCTCGTCGCGGCGGCGCCGGATGACGTCGCGGTTGAAGTTCATCAGGAAGCGCACCTCGTCGGGCGAGCGCTTCCAGTTCTCCGTCGAGAAGGCGTACAGGGAGAGGTTCTTGACGCCCATCTCCAGGCAGCCCTTGAGCACGTCGAGTACGACGCCCTCGCCGACCTTGTGCCCCTCGGTGCGCGGCAGGCCGCGCTCCTTGGCCCAGCGGCCGTTGCCGTCCATGACGACCGCGACGTGGTTCGGGACGAGCTCACCGGGGATCTTCGGCGGGCGCTCACCGGACGGGTGCGGCTCGGGAACCTTGTACTCGCGGCGAGAGCGTCCCAGAATCCCGCGTCGTGCCATGTGCCCAGCTCCTATTTCTCGACGTAACGCAGGGAGCGTAGCCCGCGCTCCAGATGCCAGTGCAAATAGGCGGAGACCAGCCCGCTGCCCTCCCGCACGTACCGCGCCTCGCAGGCGTCGGCATGCCCCCAGTCGCCCGTCAGCAGGGCGCTGAGCAGGGCGATGGCCTCCGACGAGGGTACGACGCTGCCGGCCACCCGGCAGTCCCCGCATATGACCCCGCCCGCGGCCACGGAGAAGTGCCGGTTGGGGCCGTGGATCCCGCACTTCGCGCAGTCCTCGAAGCTGGGCGCGTAGCCGTTGACGGCGAGGGAGCGCAGCAGGAAGGCGTCGAGGATGAGGTTCGGTTCGTGTTCGCCGCGTGCGAGCGTGCGCAGGGCGCCGACGAGCAGCAGGTACTGCTGCACGTTGGGCTCGCCCTCGTTCTCGGTGAACCGCTCGGCGGTCTCCAGCATCGCGGTGCCGGCGGTGTAGCGGGCGTAGTCGGTGACGATGCCGTTGCCGTACGGGGCGATGATCTCGGTCTGCGTGCACAGCGGCAGGCTGCGGCCGATCAGCTCGTTGCCGCGGGCGAAGAACTGCACGTCGGCATGGGAGAAAGGTTCCAGCCGGGCGCCGAACTTGGACTTCGTGCGCCGGACCCCGCGGGCGACGGCCCGCACCCGTCCGTGGCCGCGGGTGAGGAGCGTGATGATGCGGTCCGCCTCACCCAGCTTCTGGGTGCGCAGCACGATGCCGTCGTCGCGGAACAGACTCATGGGCCCATTGTCGCCTGTGCGGGCACGACGACGGCCCTCCGCCCGGACACCGGTCCGGACGGAGGGCCGTCACCCCTTGGGAGGCTCAGGAGGCGGGCGTCGCCGCTTCGTCCGAGTCGGTCTTCTCGGCGCCGGCCGTCGCGGCGACCGCGACACCGACCGCGGCCTCGGCCACCGTCTCGGCGTCGCCGTCGCGCTCCGCCTCGGTCTCCGCGGACGCCTCGGCGGCTTCGGACGCCGCCTCGGGCGCCGCGTCGGCCTCGGCCGGGGCCGCCGCCTGGGCGGGCAGCTCGACCTGGGGCGCGCCGTGCGCGTCGTCCTTGGCGAGACCGTTGAAGATCAGGTTCAGCACGATCGCGGCCGTGGCTCCGAGCGTCACACCGCTGTTGAGGAGCGAGGAGAGGTCCGCGTCCATGTGGTCCTTGAAGAGCACCGGGACGGTGGCCGGCAGCAGCGCGAAGGCCAGGGAGACGCCCACGACCAGCGCGTTCTTCTCCTCCTTCAGGTCGACCTTGGCCAGGGTCTGGATACCGGCCAGGGCCACCATCGCGAACATCACGGTCGCGGCGCCGCCGAGGACCCCGTGGGGAACCGCGGCGACGATCGCGGCGGCCTTCGGGATCAGCCCGAGGACGATCATGAACACGCCCGCGGCGACCACGACGAAGCGGCTCTTGACCTTGGTCATGCGGACCAGGCCGACGTTCTCCGCGAAGGCCACGTACGGGAAGGAGTTCAGGACGCCGCCGAGGGCGGTCGCGGCGCCGTCGGCCCGCAGGGCGCGGGCCACGGTCTCGCTGTCGATGTCCTTGCCGACGATGTCGCCGACGGCGTAGGTGTCACCGGTGGTCTCCACCATGGTGATCAGCATGACGATGAGCATCAGCACGATCGGGAACCACTCGAACTTCGGGGCTCCGTAGTGGAAGGGGGTGGTGATGCCGACCCAGTCCGACTTGGTGACGTCGCCGAACTTGGCGTCGCCGAGCAGGAAGGCCACGGCGGTCCCGCCGACCAGGCCCAGCAGGATGGAGATGCTGGAGAGGAACGGCTTGCCGAGCTTCATCAGGACGAGGATGAAGAGCATCGTGCCGCCGGCGTAGGCGAAGTTCTTCGGGTCGCCGAAGTCGGGCGTGCCGAGGCCGCCCGCGGCGTCGTTCAGGCCGACGGGGATCAGCACGATGCCGAGGACCGTGATCACCGTGCCGGTGACGACCGGCGGGAACAGCCTCATGACCGTACGGAAGGCCTTGGGGGGCAGCCAGGCGAAGGCAAAGGTGGCGATACCGGCCGTGATGACCGCACCGTAGATGACGAGCAGGCCCGCCGTCCCGCCGCCGGCCCCGAGCCCGATGGCGATCATCGGGGACACCGCGGTGAAGGTCACGCCCTGGATCAGCGGCAGACGCGCACCGATCCGGCCGATGCCCCACGCCTGGATGATCGAGGCGATACCGCAGGTGAACAGGTCGGCGTTGATCAGGTAGACCAACTGCTCGGTGCTGAGGCCGAGGGCGCCGCCGACGATGATCGGAACGATCACCGCGCCGGCGTAGAAGGCGAGTACGTGCTGGAAGCCGTACAGCGCAAGCTTGGGGAGGGGGAGCACCTCGTCGACCGGATGGGTGCTCTGCTCTCCACTGGTGGAAAGCCGGGCGGCGACACGTGCCATCTCTGCCTTGCCCTTCAAAGAGGTAGGTAACTGAGAGGAGATCTGGTTATCCCCGGGCGGAGTGGGTCGCTATCCCGTTGATCCGCCGGGGTTGTCAGTACGTTCACGCTTATGTGATTCGAAGCCGCTCTGTGTTAACGGCGTCGTTTTGGCGTGTGACCGGAATTGAACGCCTGTGGGGGGCTTCACAGATATCGTCGACTGCTACAAATTGTTGACCCTCGCGACAGCCCGATCTGTAGGTTTCTCCAGTGGTGCCGCACCATCCTGAGGTGTACGCACAGAGCCCCTCGGAAGCGGCCGATCCGGCTGCGCGTCCGCGAAGTACATAGGCTCTGACCTGCGAAGATGATGCTCACCCTCGTTCGGATCAGCGAAGTCGAAGGGCCCGCTCCGGGCGTCCACCTGATGGACTGATCATGTGTGGACGGTGTGGTTCCGGCGTTCACAGGACGTTCACGAGACCCGAAAAAGACCCTGCGAGGCCGGATCGTTACCTCCCACCCGGCCACTTTCGGACGGATCTGCTCCGCTCAGCGGGACCCGGCGTCCGGCACGGCAAAACGCCCGAGCCCCAGGGGGCTCGGGCGTCACCGTGCGGGAACGGCCGGCTACGGCGCGCGCACCGCCGACAGCAGCCTGGCCACGTCGTCCGCGTCGATCCGCAGCGCCGCTCCGACGGTGGAGAGCACCTCGCGCTCGGCCGGGATGTACGGGCCGTCCGCGAGCGCGATACGGGCCCCCTGGAGCAGCACCGACTCCCGGCCCGGACCCGCCAGGTGCGGAGCCAGCGGCTCCAGGGCCTCGTGGAGCTCTATCGACAGCGCGGCCCCGCAGCACTCCGGTACGTCGTACAGCCCGAGCCGCCCCTCCTCGCTGGCCAGCGCCTCCACGAGGGACTCCAGCTGCTCCTCGGTGCAGTCCTGGAACCCCGCGGCCCGTACGGCCTGCACGGCGGCCTCCAGCGCGCTGCGCGAGGCCGTCCCGCCCGCCGTGAGCACGGCCAGTGCCACGGTGTGCACGGCGTCGCGCAGCATCGCGGTGAAGCGGGTGGTGGTCAGGTGGTCCAGGACGTCGGTGGCGAAGCGCTCCCGGCAGGCCTGGCACTCGACCACGGGCCCGGCGCTCCCGCGCGGCAGCAGCGGCACGCCGAGGACGGTGAAGCGGCGGCGTCCGGTACGCCTGCGGTAGTTGCGGTCTCCACCGCAGGCTGGGCAGAAGAACTCCCCGTCGCCCACGGTGCTCCAGGTGGTACGGATGCCCCAGACCGTCAGCTTCCGGCCGTCCCCACCCCGAACTGGCAGCACGTCGCACCTCCGTAACGCCCCCGTGCCCTCTGGGCACGGGAAGGGACCCCACGGCAACATCGCCGGGTTGGCGTGATGTTAGCCACATCGGTGAGGATGCGTCAGTCGTGTGACAAGACAACATCGGGCGCGGCCGGGACTTGGCCGAAGTGCGCCCCCGCCCTCCCCTTGGGGTTTCCGGGAACGACGGAACCCCGCCCCTCTCCGCAGGGAGGGACGGGGTTCACGTACGAGGGGTCAGCGGCCCGCGCGGTTGACGGCGGAGATGACCGCCTTCAGGGAGGCACGGGTGGTGTTGGCGTCGATGCCGATGCCCCACAGGACCCGGCCGTCGATCGCGCACTCGATGTACGAGGCGGCCACGGCGGAGGCGCCCTCGCTCATCGTGTGCTCGGTGTAGTCCAGCAGACGGGCGTCGACGCCGATGCCGGCCAGCGCGTCGAAGAAGGCCGAGATCGGACCGTTGCCGGTGCCGTTCAGGACCGTCTCCACGCCGTCCACGACCGCCTCGACGGTCAGCGTGTCCGTGCCGTCCTTGTCGGTGGCCGTCGAACCGGAGCGCAGCTGGATGCGGCCCCACGGGTTCTCGGGGTTGGGCAGGTACTCGTCCGAGAAGACGTCCCAGATCGCCTTCGGCGTGACCTCGCCGCCCTCGGCGTCGGTCTTGGCCTGGATGATCCGCGAGAACTCGATCTGCATGCGGCGCGGCAGGTCCAGCTTGTGGTCGTTCTTCAGGACGTACGCGATGCCGCCCTTGCCGGACTGCGAGTTGACCCGGATGACCGCCTCGTAGGAGCGGCCGACGTCCTTCGGGTCGATCGGCAGGTACGGAACCGCCCACTCGATCTCGTCGACGGTCTTGCCCTGGGCGGCCGCGTCGGCCTCCATGGCGTCGAAGCCCTTCTTGATGGCGTCCTGGTGGGAGCCGGAGAAGGCCGTGTAGACCAGGTCGCCCGCGTAGGGGTGGCGCGGGTGGACCTCCATCTGGTTGCAGTACTCGCTGGTGCGGCGGATCTCGTCGATCTGGGAGAAGTCGATCTGCGGGTCGATGCCCTGCGAGAACAGGTTCATGCCCAGCGTGATCAGGTCGACGTTGCCGGTGCGCTCGCCCTGCCCGAACAGGCAGCCCTCGATGCGGTCGGCGCCGGCCATCAGGGCCAGCTCGGCGGCGGCGACGGCGGTGCCGCGGTCGTTGTGGGGGTGCACGGAGATGCAGACGAACTCGCGGCGGGTCAGGTTGCGGGCCATCCACTCGAAGCGGTCCGCGTGGGTGGAGGGCGTCGAGCGCTCCACGGTGGCGGGCAGGTTCAGGATGATCTCGCGGCCCTCGGCCGGCTGCCAGACGTCGCAGACGGCCTCGCAGACCTCCAGGGCGAAGTCCAGCTCGGTGTCGGTGAAGATCTCCGGGCTGTACTGGTAGCCGAAGACGGTCTCGGGGCCCAGCAGCTTCTCGGCGTACTCCATGACCAGGCGGGTGCCGTCGACGGCGATCTGCTTGATCTGCTCCTTGGAGCCGCGGAAGACGACCCGGCGGAAGGTCGGGGCGGTCGCGTTGTACAGGTGCACGGTGGCGCGCTTGGCGCCGATCAGCGACTCGACGGTCCGCTCGATCAGGTCCTCGCGGGCCTGGGTCAGCACGGAGATGGTGACGTCGTCCGGAATCGCGCCCTCTTCGATGATGGAGCGTACGAAGGCGAAGTCGGTCTCACCGGAGGAGGGGAAGCCGACCTCGATCTCCTTGTAGCCCATGCGCACCAGCAGGTCGAACATCTCGCGCTTGCGGGCGGGGGTCATCGGGTCGATCAGCGACTGGTTGCCGTCGCGCAGGTCGGTGGACAGCCAGCGGGGAGCCTTGGTGACGCGGGCGTCCGGCCAGGTGCGGTCGGGGAGGTCCACCTGCTCGTACTGGCCGTACTTGTGGATGGGCATCCCGGAGGGCTTCTGGGAGTGGGTCGCGTTCGTGATGGGCGTGGGGCGACCGACAAAAGTGTGCTGGCTCATGGCGTTGGGCTCCTCGCGTGTCCGCGTGTAGTTCGCTGGGACGGCCGACGACGGTCGCAAAACCGCAACACCAAACTCCGCGGGGAGGGGGTCGGCCTACGACTACAGACCCTCGCCGCGGCAGCTAAGGAGAAGCAGCCCGAAACGCATGATGGGCCGAGCCTAGCCGAGCCGCGCCGTAAAGCGAGGACCTGTTTCAGTATGCAAGACCCGCCTGTCCGATTTGTACCGAATGTGAGCTACGCCTCCTTCGATCCGGGTAGGTCCGGCTGTTCCGTCAACCTCGCGTCGCCGCTTTCGGACAACCGAATGAATCATGGTTGCAGGTAGTGACACCGGCATGACCCACTGCCACATTGCCGGGCATGGATGCCACCCACAGCCACCGCCACCCCGTCTTCTGCACCGTCGTGCCGCCCCACCTGCTCGACAAGGCCGCCCTCTCCGGCGACTCCCGGCGCGCCGACCTCGCACAGCGCACCCTCGAACGCGACTCCCTCCTGCGCACCCGGCGCCGGGTCACCGCCGTCCGCGGCATCGCGGCCACCCTCGCGGCGCCCGCCCCGGACGCCTCCGACGATCCGCGCCGGACCGTTTACGACGCCCAGCACCGCACGCGCCTGCCCGGGAGGAAGGTGCGCGGGGAGGGCGACGAGCCGAGCAAGGACGCCACCGTCAACCGTGCGTACGCCGGGCTCGGGGCCACGTACGACCTGTTCCTGAAGGGCTTCGGCCGGCGGTCGATCGACGACTCAGGGCTCGCCCTGGACGCGAGCGTCCATTACGGCGAGGACTACAACAACGCCTTCTGGGACGGGCAGCAGATGGTCTTCGGCGACGGGGACGGGGACCTCTTCCTCGACTTCACCGTGTCCGTGGACGTCATCGGCCACGAGCTGACCCACGGGGTCACCCAGTACACGGCGAACCTGAACTACCACGGACAGTCCGGCGCGCTGAACGAGTCGATGTCGGACGTCTTCGGCTCGCTGATCAAGCAGTACTCGCTGGAGCAGACCGCGGACCAGGCCGACTGGCTGATCGGGGCCGGGCTGCTCGGCCCCAACGTCACCGGGGTCGCCCTGCGGTCGATGAAGGCGCCGGGGACGGCGTACGACGACGACGAGCTCGGCAAGGACCCGCAGCCGGCGAGCATGGACGACTACGTGGACACCTCGCGCGACAACGGCGGGGTGCACATCAACTCCGGCATCCCCAACCACGCCTTCTACGTGGTGGCGACCGAGCTGGGCGGCAAGGCCTGGGAGCGGGCCGGGCAGATCTGGTACGACACCCTGACGGGCGGGGAGCTGGCCTCCAACGCCGACTTCGCGGACTTCGCCCGGCTGTCCACGGCCGCCGCCGTGGCCCGGTACGGGGACGGGGGCGCCGAACACCTGGCCCTCCAGAAGGCGTGGTCGACGGTGGGCGTCCCGCTGGCGGGGTAGAAGGGCACGCATGCGGATTCAGGTGGTACGGACGGGCGGTTTCGCGGGCATCGAGCGCCGGGCCGAGGTGGACACCTCGGGCCGGCCGGACGAGGCCGAATGGCAGGCCCTGGCCCGGCTGGCGCTGCGGCCCGGTCCGCCGGGCCCTGGGGCGGACCGGGTGCGGGACGGGTTCTCGTACCGGATCACGGTGGACGGGCGGACGGTGGCCTGCCAGGAGCCGAACCTGTCGGAGGCCCAGCGGGCGCTCATCTCGCGCATCCTGAAGGAAGGCGCCTGAGCGACAGCACCGGAAAAGTGCGTGCCCGAGCAGCGCCGTTTTGCTTGGATGCCCGGATGACTACGATCTTGGACAGGCTGGAGCGGTACTACGACACGGTGCCGCGGGTGGGCGGTGCGCGCGCCGAGGACTTCGGGCCGCTGACCCTCTTCGTCCAGGAGGGCACGGGCTGGCAGTACTACGCGCGGCCCGCGCTCGGCGGCGCCCCCGACGCGACGGCGGCCGATGTGGAGCGGGTCCTGGCCCGGCAGCGGGAGCTGAAGGTCCCCGAATCCTTCGAGTGGGTGGCCGAAACCAGCCCCTCGCTCCGGGCCGCGGTGGAGGCGGCCGGGCTCCAGGTCCACGCGCACCCGCTGATGGTGCTGGACCCCGGAGCGGTACGGCTCCCCGCGCATCCGGAGGTGCGCCTGCTCGGGGCGGACGATCCGCTGCTGACGGCGGCGGTGTCGGTCCCGGCCCTGGCCTTCGCGTCCCCGGGGACGGCCGTCGGCGCGGCCGGCCCGGCGGAGCTGGCGGCGAAGACGGCCGAGCCGTCCGCGGAGGAGGGCAGGGCCCGGGTGTCCGGGAAGCTCGCGTCGGGCACCACCGCCATGGCGGCCGCCGTGCGCGACGGCGTGGTGCTGTGCGCGGGCCAGTACAACCCGGTCGGGGACGTCGCCGAGGTGGTGGGCGTGGGCACCCTCCCGTCGGCCCGCCGCCAGGGCCTGGCCCTCGGGGTCACGGCGGCCCTGGTCGCCGACGCCCTCGCGCGCGGCGCCCGTACGGTCTTCCTGTCGGCGGGCGACGAGGACGTGGCCCGCATCTACGCCCGGGCCGGATTCCGCCGCGTGGCGACGGCGCTGATCGCGGAAGCGGCCTGAGCACGCGTACGGAGGAGGGGATCAGAAGCCGAGCTTGCGCAGCTGCTTGGGGTCGCGCTGCCAGTCCTTGGCGACCTTCACGTGCAGGTCGAGGAAGACCGGGGTCCCGAGCAGCGCCTCGATGTGCTTGCGCGACTTCATCCCGACCTCCTTCAGGCGGGCGCCCTTCGGGCCGATGATGATGCCCTTCTGGCTGGGCCGCTCGATGTACACGTTGGCGTGGATGTCGAGCAGCGGCCGGTCGGCCGGGCGGTTCTCGCGGGGGATCATCTCCTCGACGACCACGGCGATGGAGTGCGGGAGCTCGTCCCGTACGCCCTCCAGCGCGGCCTCGCGGATCAGTTCCGCGACCATGACCATCTCGGGCTCGTCGGTGAGGTCGCCCTCCGGGTACAGCGGCGGGCTCTCCGGCAGCAGCGGCGCGATCAGGTCGGCCAGCAGCTGGACCTGGTTGTCGCCGACCGCGGAGACGGGGACGATCTCGGCCCACTCGAAGCCGAGCTCCGCGCCGAGCTGTTGGACGGCGAGGAGCTGCTCGGCCAGCTGCTTGGACTCGACCAGGTCGGTCTTGGTGATGATGGCGATCTTGGGGGTCTTCTTGATCCCCGCGAGCTCCTTGGCGATGAACTTGTCGCCGGGGCCGAGCTTCTGGTCGGCCGGCAGGCAGAAGCCGATGACGTCGACCTCGGCCCAGGTGGTCCGCACGACGTCGTTGAGGCGCTCGCCGAGCAGCGTGCGCGGCTTGTGGAGGCCGGGCGTGTCGACGAGGACGAGCTGGGCGTCGGGGCGGTGCACGATGCCGCGGACGGTGTGGCGGGTGGTCTGCGGCCGGTTGGAGGTGATCGCGACCTTGGTGCCCACGAGTGCGTTGGTGAGGGTCGACTTCCCCGCGTTGGGGCGGCCGACGAAGCAGGCGAAGCCCGCACGGTGCGGGGCGGTGGACTCGGGGGAACGATCGCTCATACGGGCCATTCTCCCCGATGCCACTCCCAGCGCCGACCAGGCCATGGCCGCGAGGGCCGACCCGCCCGCGAGGAGGGGTGCGAGCCGGGGGTGCGCGGCGTAGGCGGCACGGCCCTGAGCTGTGGTTCCGTCGGCTCGGGCGGTGAGGGTCAGCTCCGCCCATTCCGTGGACGAAGGCCCCTCCCAGGCGGCCTTGAGCCGGGCTTCCTGACCCGGCAGCAGCTCGGCGGGGAGCCCGGTGAGCTCACCGCCGCCGGGCAGGGCGCGACCGAGTGCGCCGGTGGCGCCGAGGGTGGCGCGGGGGCGGAGGGTGACGTTGCCGATGTTGTGGAGCGTGTACGAGACCTCGGCGCCGGTGGCGGTGACGTCCCGTACGGCGAGAGCGGGGGCGGTGGGGCCGGTCACCCGCAGGTACACGCGGGCGGCGACGGCCTGCCGGACGCCGATGCCCCGGGGCGTGGCGGGCTCCCCCGCGTCCTCCAGGGCCACGATGGCGCCGGGGTGGTCGCCGGGCTCCGCCCGGTCGGGAACGGTGAGGCCGAAGCCGACGCTGACCGATGCCCGGGCCGGTACGGTCACCCGCTCGCGGTCGAGCCTCGCCCAGGCGGCGGTGGCCCGGCGGGGCTCCTCGGGGCCGCGGACGGCGAAGCCGCCGTCGCGGGCGGTGTTGTAGGCGTCGGCGGCGTAGAGGCGGAAGGTGCGGGGGCGGTCGGTGCGGTTGGCGATGGTGACGGAGT
Organism: Streptomyces sp. NPDC057010; assembly: GCF_042673805.1. NCBI lineage: Bacteria > Bacillati > Actinomycetota > Actinomycetes > Kitasatosporales > Streptomycetaceae > Streptomyces > Streptomyces sp. NPDC057010. The sequence continues at coordinate 50,503 of NZ_JBHUSC010000044.1, forward strand.
CGGTGACGCTCTGGCCGGGGCCGGCCGCGAGGTAGAAGTACGGCCGCTGCCCGACGCCATTGGCGGCGGGCAGCACGGACCACTCCCCGTTGTCCGCCGCCGCGGCGCTCCCGGCCACCGCGCACCACGACGCGGTGAGCGCGGCCCCCACGACAGGCAGCCAGACGCGCAGCCGCGCCCGGAACATGGTCACGACAGGGTCAGTGTCAGGACCGCCGTGTACGAACCCGGCGGCGTGTACGGCGGCACCCGGAGGGTGACGGCGGCGTCCACGGTGAACGTGCCGCCGGCGGGCCCCGCGTCCGGTGTGGAGGCCAGCACCGCCCCCTCCGCGCCCACCACCCCCGCGCTCCCGGCCGTGCACGCGCCGGGGCTGCCCGCCGCGGCCACGCACACCGGCGTCCACGACAGCGCCCCCGCCGGGATCCGCACCCCGCCCGGCCCCGTGAAGTCGCTGACCTTGCCGGTCAGGGTCCATCCCGCCGGCCCGCCGCGCGCGTCCTTCACCGTGACGGTCCCGATCCGGCCGGGCGCGGCGCCGCCGTCGCCGTAGGGGACCGCCCCCAGCGCGATGTCCTCGCCCGTCTGGGTCATGGCCAGCGCGCCCGGCTCCACGGTCGCGGTGACCTTCTGCGTGCCCGGCGGCGGCGGCGCGGCGTCGACGACCGTGTACGCGGCCGGGCCCGAGCCCCGCCCCGCCGACCAGGCCGTGCCCTCGTACGCGACCACCGCGGTGGTGGCCTTGTCGGTGACGGGCAGTTCCGCCAGGACCACGCCCAGCGGGTCCGCGGTCGCGGCGACCCGGTCCGCGGTCCCGGCGGCGCCCGCCCGGCCGGCCACCGTCACCGTGGCGCCCGGGGTGAATCCGGCGGCGGTGACCTTGACCTTGGCGCCCGGTTTCCCATAGGCCGTCCCGAGCGCGACGCTGCGCAGGTTGGCCGTCGGCAGCGGGGTCGCGGTCAGTCGCTCGGCGACGGGGGTTCCGGTGGCCGCGCAGGTGGTGTCCAGGTCCACCGGGTGGCCGGTGTGCAGGGTGTAGCCGCCGGGGGCCAGGGTGATCCCGCCGGGCGCGGTGACGGTGAAGGTGCCGGTCATGGTGACGGCCGGGAGGACCGCGCCCGCCTCGACGGGATCGTTGCGCCGGGCGCCGACGACGGTGACCTCGCCGCTCTGCGCGCCCGCCAGCAGGACGCGCCCGGTCGGGGTCAGCACGTCGGCGGGGAGTTCGCCGCCGACGGGGTTCACGGCGGGGGTCCTGATCACCTGGTAGGTGACGGTGACGGTGTCGCCGACCCGCGGGGCCGGGTCGTCGACGGTGATCCGGGCGGTGGTCGGGCCGTCGGCGGGCGGGAGTCCGGCCTCCTGGGGCGGCAGGCAGTGCGTCGGGAAGGTCACCTGGCCCGCCAGCCGGTCCGGGGGCGTGTCCCCGTCGGCGGCGGCCGGTGCGCTCAGCGCGCCCCCGGACGCGGCCGCGAGCACCGCCACGCCGACGGCTGCCGACCATCTCCTGCTGCGCGCCCCTGTTCGCACTGCCCGCCCCCTGGGTTCCGTCCCGCCGACAGGGGGCCATTCACGAGCGGGCGGCGGGAGAAGTCAATGCACGGGCCCGGCATCAACTGATGGCCCATCAGGAGATGGCAGGGTGGCCGGGCTGCCGGTGCCCGCCGCCGCCTTGAAGGTGCGGCGGTAGGCGGTCGGGCTGACGCCCAGCGCCGCCTGCACGTGCTTGCGCAGCGACTGGGCCGTCCCGAAACCGCTCTCCCGGGCCACCTGTTCCATCGGCAGGTCCGTCCGTTCCAGCAACTGCCGGGCCCGCTCCACCCGCTGGCCCGTGATCCACTCCCCCGGGCTGACCCCCGACTCCTCGCGGAACCGGCGCGTGAAGGTCCGTACGGACATGGCCTCCTGCCGGGCCAGGTCGCTCAGGCGCAGCGGCTCGTGCAGCCGGTCCAGCACCCACGCGCGGGCCGCCGTGGTGCTGGCGAGCTGCGGCTGGGGCACCGGGCGCTCGATGAACTGCGCCTGCCCGCCCTCCCGGTGCGGCGGTACGACGGTCCGGCGGGCCACCTCGTTGGCGACGCCCGCGCCGTGGTCGCGGCGCAGGATGTGCAGGCACAGGTCGATGCCGGCGGCGACGCCGGCGGAGGTCAGCACGTCCCCGTCGTCGGTGTAGAGCACGCCCGCGTCGACCCGTACGGACGGGAAGAGCCCCTGGAAGTGCTCGGCGTAGGCCCAGTGCGTGGTGGCCCGGTGGCCGTCCAGGTATCCGGCCGCGGCCAGCAGGTAGCCGCCCGTGCAGATGGAGACCAGCCGGGTGCCGGGCCGGATGTGCCCGAGGGCCGCCGCGAGCTCGGCGGTCAGGGTTCCGTGCTCGTGGACCGGGCCCAGCTCGTGCGAGGCCGGCACCACCACGGTGTCGGCCGTGGCCAGCAGCTCCGGGCCGTGCTCGACGTGGACCGCGAAGTCGGCGTCCGTGCGCACCGGCCCGGGGGCGAGCCCGCAGGTGAGGATCTCGTACAGCGGCCGGCCGGCCGGGTCCTTGGCGAGGCCGAAGATCCGGTGCGGGATGCCGAGCTCGAAGGGGAGCAGGCCGGTGAGGGCGAGGACGACGACCCGGTGCGGTTCCATGGCCCGATCATATCGAAGCATGACAGTCAGGCCACTGTTCGTAGGGGGCCCGCCGGCCGGAAGCTGTCCCCGTGACCCAGACAGCACCCCCCACCGGCGCCGCCGGCACTGCCACCCCGGTGGCCCCCCGCAGGGCGGGCCGCATCCACCGCGCGTGGTTCGCCGCGGCCGTCGCGTTCGTGACGATCATCGGAGCCGCCGCCTTCGCCTCCCTCCCCGGGCTGCTCATCGATCCGCTGCACGAGGAGTTCGACTGGTCGCGCGGCACCATCGGCTTCGCGGTCTCCGTCAATCTCGCGCTCTACGGGCTCACCGCCCCCTTCGCCGCCGCGCTGATGGACCGCTTCGGCATCCGGAAGGTCGTCGCGGTCGCCCTGACCGTCATCGCCGGCGGGTCGGCGGCCACGGTGTGGATGACCGCCTCCTGGCAGCTGGTGCTGTTCTGGGGCGTGCTGGTGGGCCTCGGCAGCGGCTCCATGGCGCTGGCCTTCGCGGCGACGGTCACCAACCGCTGGTTCACCGCGCGGCGCGGGCTGGTCACGGGCATCCTGACCGCCGCGGGCGCCTCCGGGCAGCTGATCTTCCTGCCGCTGCTGTCCTGGCTGGTGGAGCACCACGGCTGGCGGCCGGCCTCGATCACGGTGTCCCTCGCCGCCCTGGCCGTGGTCCCCTTCGTGTGGCTGCTGCTGCGCGACCACCCGGCGGACGTGGGCCTCGCCCCGTACGGGGGCACGTACGAGCCCAAGCCCGCGCCGGTGCAGGGCGCGGCGCGGCGGGCCGTGACCGTCCTGTTCAAGGCGGCCAGGACCGGACCGTTCTGGCTGCTGGCGGGCACCTTCGCGATCTGCGGGGCCTCGACCAACGGCCTCGTCAGGACCCACTTCGTGCCGGCCGCCCACGACCACGGCATGCCGGTGACGGCGGCGGCGGGGCTGCTGGCGGTGGTCGGCGTGTTCGACGTGGTCGGCACCATCGCCTCGGGCTGGTTCACGGACCGCTTCGACGCGCGGCGCCTGCTGGCCGTGTACTACGCGCTGCGCGGGATCTCGCTGCTCTTCCTGCCGATGCTGCTGGCGCCGTCGGTGCAGCCGCCGCTGATCTTCTTCATCGTCTTCTACGGCCTGGACTGGGTGGCGACCGTCCCGCCGACCATTGCGCTGTGCCGCGAGCAGTACGGAGACGACAGCGCGATCGTCTTCGGCTGGGTGCTGGCTTCGCACCAGGTCGGGGCGGCGGTGGTGGCGTTCCTGGGCGGGCTGGCGCGGGATGCCTTCGGGTCGTACGACCTGGTCTGGTACGCGTCGGGCGGCCTGTGCGCGCTGGCCGCCCTGATGGCGATGATCATCCGCCGCACCCGCCCCGCGCCCGCCGCTGCGCTGGCCGGCTGAGCGGGCGCGCAGCCACCGGCTCCGCCCACGCCCGGCCCGTCGCCCTGCCGGGCGAGCGCACACAGCCGCCCCAGCACCTCGGCCGGCGGGTGCCGCTGCGCGGAGCCGTCCCCTACCCGCCCTTCCACCGTTCCCTGGGGCTCCGCCCCAGACCCCGACGGGCGTTTGAGGGGCGCGGGCGGCGGGCAAATCCAGCCCCTCCGGCGTTTGAGGAGCGGGGTCCGGGGCGGAGCCCCGGTCCTGGGGCTCCGCCCCGCCGGGGTCAGGGGCCGGCCGGGGTCGTTGACTTCAGGGTGCCGTCCGGGGCCGCCAGGAAGAGGGGGGTGTCGGGGCCGCCCAGGTCCCGGACGGCCGCGCGGTCGGCCTCGGCCGGGGCATCGGCGGCGCTGACGACCGCGGCGGCCTCCAGCGACCGCGCCCCGCTCGCCACCGCCATCGCGACCGCGGTCTGGAGCGCGCTCAGCTTCAGGGAGTCGAGCTCCACCGTCCCGGCGACATACGTGCGGCCCGTCTCGTCCCGCACCGCCGCCCCCTCGGGCACCTCGTTGCGGGCCCGGGCGCTGCGCGCCAGCGTGATGATCTTGCTGTCCTCGGGGTCGATCCCGGTGGTGTCGGTCATGGGCGAAAGCATATGGAGCGTCTCGGCGGAGCCGTGCAACGACCCCGCCGAGACGCCCTCCCCTCCCTCCCCCGTTCCCGCCCCCCGTTCCCCCGGAGCGGGACTCGGGACAAACCTAAGCGCGGTGTAAGAGGCTCCCGTGCCCCAAAGGTCCCTGTTCGGGATGACCTTGGTCCCTGCTTCGCCGGCCCCCCGCCCCGCAGGGGCACGCACGTCACGGCCGGTCGAGCCGCAACCGCTCCGCGCGCGGCAGCCCCGCCACCACCAGGTCGTACGAGTCCTCCACCAGCTCCCGGACCATCGCGTCCGGCAGACCCTCCGGCCCGCCCACGGTCACGGTGTTCCAGTGCCGCTTGTTCATGTGGTAGCCGGGCACGATCGCCGCGTGCTCCTCCCGCAGCCGAACCGCCAGCTCCGGCTCGCACTTGAGGTTGACCTTCAGCGGCTCCGCGTCCAGCGCCGAGAGCGCGAACACCTTCCCCAGCACCTTGAACACCGAGGTCTGCGGGGTGAAGGGGAATTCCTCCACCGCCGCGTTGAAGCCCAGGCAGAACTCCCGCAGTTGCTCCGGGGTCACTCGCCCTCCTCCCCCGCGGCCTCCGCCACGGGCACCGGCTCCACCAGCACCGTCACGATCTTGTTCCGCCGGCCCGCCGGGGACTCGGCCGTCAGCCGCAGCGGACGCCCGTCGGGCAGTTCCACCACCCCCGAGGCGCCCGCGATCGGCACCCGCCCCAGGGCCTTGGCCAGCAGTCCGCCGACGGTCTCCACGTCCTCGTCGTCGAAGGCCTCGACCTTGAACAGCTCACCGAGGTCGGTGATGTCCAGGCGCGCGGTGACCCGGTAGCGGTCCTCGCCGAGGTCCTCGACCGGCGGCAGCTCCCGGTCGTACTCGTCGGTGATCTCGCCGACGATCTCCTCCAGGATGTCCTCGATGGTGACGATGCCGGCGGTGCCGCCGTACTCGTCGATGACGACCGCCACGTGGTTGCGCACCTGCTGCATCTCGCGCAGCAGATCGCCCGCGTTCTTCGTGTCGGGCACGAAGACGGCCGGACGCATCGCCGTGGAGACCAGGTCGGCCTCCGTCTCCCGGCTGATGTGGGTCTTGCGGACCAGGTCCTTCAGGTAGACGATCCCGACGATGTCGTCCTCGTTCTCCCCGGTCACCGGGATGCGGGAGAAGCCGGACCGCAGGGCGAGCGTCGTCGCCTGACGGATCGTCTTGTACCGCTCGATGCAGACCAGGTCGGTGCGCGGCACCATCACCTCGCGCACGAGGGTGTCGCCCAGCTCGAAGACCTGGTGCACCATCCGGCGCTCGTCGTCCTCGATCAGCGATTCCTTCTCGGCGAGGTCCACCATCGCGCGCAGCTCGGCCTCGGAGGCGAACGGCCCCTTGCGGAAACCCTTCCCGGGCGTGAGCGCGTTGCCGATGAGGATCAGCAGCTGCGGGATCGGCCCCATCACCCGGGCGAGCGGCACGAGGACGTACGCGGCCGCCGTCGCGGTGTTCAGCGGGTGCTGGCGGCCGATCGTGCGCGGGGAGACCCCGACGGCCACGAAGGAGACCAGCACCATCACGGCGATGGCCACGAGCAGCGCGGTCCAGTTCTCGCCGAACTCGTCGAGGCAGACGTAGGTGACGAGGACGCCCGCCGCCATCTCGCAGGTGACGCGGACCAGCAGGGCCACGTTGAGGTAGCGGGTGGGATCGCCGGCCACCTGCGCGAGCTTCGCGCTGCCGCGCCGGCCCTCCCGTACGGCCTGCTCGGCGCGGAAGCCGGAGATCCGGGCGATCCCGGACTCGGCGCACGCCGCGAACCAGGCCACCACCACCAGCAGGACGGCCCCGGTGATCAGCTGAGGTGCGCTGGTCACGAGACGGTCGGGGCCGGGGACGGGCCGGTCATGCCGCGCTCGGCGCGCCAGCCGTCGACGATGGCCGCCTGGAGGCCGAACATCTCGGCCTTCTCGTCCGGCTCCTCGTGGTCGTACCCGAGCAGGTGCAGCACCCCGTGGACGGTCAGGAGCTGGAGCTCCTCGTCCATGGAGTGCTGCGTCGGGGCTTCCTCACCCTGCTTCTTGGCGACCTCGGGGCACAGCACGATGTCGCCGAGGAGCCCCTGCGGGGGCTCCTCGTCGTCCTTCGCCGGCGGACGGAGCTCGTCCATCGGGAAGGACATGACGTCGGTGGGTCCGGGCAGGTCCATCCACTGGATGTGGAGCTGCTCCATCGCGTCCTCGTCGATGACGATCACGGAGAGCTCTGACAGCGGGTGGATCCGCATCCGGGTGAGCGCGTAGCGGGCGATGTCGAGGATCGCCTGCTCGTCGACATCGGTTCCGGACTCGTTGTTGACGTCGATCGACATGGTGAGCTGGGTTCTACTTCCGCTGGTAGCCGTTCGCGGCCTGCCGGCCGTCGTCGTACTTCTCGTACGCGTCGACGATACGGCCGACCAGCTTGTGCCGGACGACATCCTCGGACGTGAGCCGCGAGAAGTGGATGTCCGGCACCCCGTCCAGGATCTGCTGGACCTCGCGCAGACCGCTCTTGGCTCCGCCCGGCAGGTCGATCTGCGTGATGTCGCCGGTGACGACGATCTTCGAGTCGAAGCCGAGCCGGGTCAGGAACATCTTCATCTGCTCGGCGGTGGTGTTCTGCGCCTCGTCGAGGACGACGAACGCGTCGTTCAGGGTGCGACCGCGCATGTAGGCGAGGGGGGCCACCTCGATGGTCCCGGCGGCCATGAGCCGCGGGATCGAATCCGGGTCGAGCATGTCGTGCAGCGCGTCGTAGAGCGGGCGCAGGTACGGGTCGATCTTGTCGAAGAGGGTGCCCGGCAGGAAGCCGAGCCGCTCCCCCGCCTCGACGGCGGGCCGGGTCAGGATGATCCGGCTGACCTGCTTGGACTGGAGGGCCTGGACCGCCTTGGCCATGGCGAGGTAGGTCTTTCCGGTACCGGCGGGGCCGATGCCGAAGACGATCGTGTTCTTGTCGATCGCGTCGACGTACCGCTTCTGGTTGAGGGTCTTGGGCCGGATGGTGCGGCCGCGGCTGGAGAGGATGTTCTGGGTGAGCACCTCGGCGGGCGTCTCCTCCGGCCCGCTCCCGTTGCCGTTGCCGCTCGCCTTGAGCATGGCGATCGAGCGTTCCACTGCGTCCTCCGTCATCGGCTGCCCGGTGCGGAGCACCAGCATCATCTCGTCGAACAGGCGTTGGATCAGCGCGACTTCCGCCGCGTCGCCGATCGCGCTCACCTGATTGCCCCGAACATGGATGTCGGCCTTCGGGAAGGCCTTCTCGATCACGCGCAACAGGGCGTCACCGGATCCGAGCACCGTCACCATCGGGTGCCTGGCCGGAACGGTGAAGTGGGCTCGCGCCTGCCCCGGCACTGGAATGTGGGCTGTGGGTGTCTGAGTCATGGGCCGGCACTGTGGCCTGCACATACCTCCCGCTGAGGGGCCGCGCCGATCGACGACCTCCGGATAACCAAGCCTACGTCGCCCGCGCGGCATCCCCGAGAGGTTTTCCCCCGCCGCCCCGCCCGGCCCAGGGCTACGCGGAGTGGCGGAAGCCGATCGTCGGGACCGCCCTGCGGCGGGCCGCCGGGGTGTGGGCCCGCGGGACCAGGTCGTCCAGGAAGCCGTACCGGCCGCGCAGGGCCTCGGGGGCGGTCTGCCACCAGTGGGCCACCTCCGGCCAGCCCGGGGCCGACAGGGAGCCGCCGAACTCCTGGACCGACAGGGCCGCCGTCAGCCCGGCGAAGGCCAGCCGGTCGGCGAGGGGCCAGCCCGCCAGGGTGCCGGTGACGAAGCCCGCCACGTAGACGTCCCCCGCCCCGGTCGGGTCCAGCTCGTCCACCGCGATCCCCGGGACGTGGGCCGTCTCGCCGGTGCGCCCGTCCACCGCGTACGAGCCCTCCGCGCCCATCGTCACCACGGCGATCGGCACCTTCTCCGCCAGCGCCCGGGCCGCCGCGCGCGGACAGTCGGTCCGCGTGTACCGCATGGCCTCGCCCGCGTTCGGCAGGAAGGCCTCGCAGTGCTCCAGGTCGGCCAGGGCCCCCAGGTCCCACCGCCCGCTCTCGTCCCACCCGACGTCCGCGAAGACCCGCGAGCCGCGCCGGGCCGCCGCGCCGACCCACTCCTCGCCCCGGCCCGGCCCGAGCGAGGCCACGGCCGCGCGGGCGCGCGGCGGGCACTGCGGGAAGGGGCCGGGGCCCGCCGGCGGAGGGGCCTCGTGGCCGTGCGAGACCATCGTGCGCTCGCCCTCGTAGGCCATCGAGACGGTGACGGGGCTGTGCCAGCCGGGGATGGTCCGCGACATGGACAGGTCGATGCCCTCGCCCTGTTCCAGGGCGTCCCAGCAGTACTCGCCGTAGTGGTCGTCCCCGAAGGCCGCGGCCAGCGAGGTGCGCAGGCCCAGGCGGGAGAGGGCGGTGGCCATGTTGGCGACGCCGCCGGGGCTGGAGCCCATGCCGCGCGCCCAGGATTCCGTGCCGCGCACGGGCGCGGAGTCGAGGCCGGTGAAGATGATGTCGAGGAAGACCGTCCCGGTCAGGAAGACGTCGCAGCCCGGTTCCTGGGGGTCCCGCAGCGGACCGAGTGGGTCCACGGCTGCGGAGCGGCTGTCGATGCTGTCCCGACTGGTCACGGTGTACTCCCCGTTGCTCTTGAAGGGTCGTTTCTGCAAGACGGTTTTCCGCGGAAAGCTGGCAGCCTTGCCCGCGGGGACGAGGGCCAAAACACAGTGTGGCGCAGATCACCTCCGGAATGCCCTTTTCCGCCCCTCCGGCCGCTTGATAGACATGGGCCCCGCTCTCTCCGGCGGCGCCACCACGCACCTCCTGGAACGCCCGTGCACGACCGCACTTCCGCGCCGCTTTCCGCGCATGCCGCCGCCTGGCCCCTGGTGGCCCTTTTCACGGCGGGCTACGTCGCCCCCTACCTGCTGCCGACCGTCGTCGGACGGCTGGACACCGCTCTCCCGCTGAGCCCCGCGCAGGCCGGCCTGATCGGCTCGGTGCTGCTGCTCGGCTCGGCCGCGGCCGGTTTCACGCTCGCCTCCCGCATCCCCCGCCACGGGCCGCGCCCGCTGGCCCGGCTCGGGCTGCTGCTCGCCGTCGCCGGCTACGGCACGGCCGCCGCGACCCCGCTGCTGCCGCTGGTCGTCGCGGGCGCGGTGGTCGGCGGCTTCGGCTCCGGCACCGCGACGGCCGTGGCCGCCGCGGGGATCGCCGGGCAGCGCGACCCGCACCGCGCCTCCGCCCTGGGGCTGCTGTCGGTCTCGGCCACGGCGGGTGCGCTGTACCTGACGCTGCCCAGGCTCGGGGGCGGGCACGGGCTGCCGTTCGCTGCGATCGCGCTGGTCGCGGCGGCGGTCTGGCCGGCGACCGCCCGCCTCGGCGGCCCGGCCGGCGGAGCCGTCACCGGGCTCCCGGCTGGGCGGCTGCCGTACCCGCGCGCCGGTGTGGTGCTGGCGGGGGGCCTGATGCTGTGGTCCCTGGCCCAGAACGCGCTGTGGGGGGTCAGCGGCCGGATCGGCGCCCAGCAGGCGGGCCTGTCGGAGGTCACCCTCGGCGTGGTCTTCGCGGCGGCGCTCGGCGCGGGCCTGCTCGGGGTCACGGCCGCCTCCGCCCTCGGTGCCCGCCTGGGCCGGGCCGTCCCGATCGGGGCGGGCACGGCGCTGATCGCGGGCTGCGTGGTGGTGTCGTCCTCGGCGCACGGCCTCGCCGGCTTCGCGGCGGGGGAGATCCTGTGGAACGCGCTCTACCCGGTGGTCCTCTCGTACGCCATCGGGCTCGCGGCGGCCCTGGACCCGCGGGGGCGCTGGGCGGTGCTCGCCGGCTCGGCGTCCTCGCTGGGCGTGGCCTGCGGGCCCGTCGCCGGGAGCGTGCTCGCCGAGACCGCGGGCTTCGGCGGCATGGGCCTGGTCCTCGCCGGGCTGCTGCTGGCCGTGGCGGGGCCGATGGCCGCCGTGGCGCTGCACGCCGGTGGGCGTCCGCTGACGGCCGGGTCCGTCCGGCGCCGCGGGGGTGCCCCGGCGGCCGTCCTCGCCGCCGGCGCGGGCGCCCCGACGGGTGCGGTCCCCCGCGTCGGCGCCCCCGAACTCCCGGTCACGGAAATCCCCCTCCGCCGCCCGCTCCGCCGCGTCTTCCTCCCCTCCCCCCGCTCCCGCGCCCGCCTCTAGCCCCCGCTGCGCGGAGCCGTCCCCTACCCGCCCTTCCACCGTTCCCCGGGCTCCGCCCCAGACCCCGCTCCTCAAACGCCGGAGGGGCTGGATCTTGCCCGGCGTGCCTGGACACGTGCGGGTCAAAGATCGGGGCTCCGCCCCGTACCCCGCTCCTCAATCGCCGGAGGGGCTGGATTTTGCCCGGCGATCTGCGCAGGTGCGGCTCAAAGACCGGGGCTCCGCCCCGGACCCCGCGCCTCAAACGCCGGCGAGGCTGGATTGTGCCCGGCGCGGCTGGATTTTGCCCGGCGCGGTTGGAGTTTGCCGGGCGGGGCTGAATGTGTGCCCGGCCGGGACTGGATGTGCCGGTCGGGGTCGGGGACGGGGTGGGGTG